>CAYWJF010000022.1:0-12799 GCA_964458545.1 uncultured Oscillospiraceae bacterium
CATTCGTAATGCGCAGGTCGTCGGTTCGAGTCCGACCACAAGCTCCACGGCGTCGCGGACTACGTATCGTTCGCGGCGTCATTTTTATTGTTTGGTTTATGTCGCCGTCTCATTCACTTCGTCGCTCCGCCTTTTCGCTCGAAAGCTTTGGCTTTCTCGCGGTGATTATGCTTCGCATAAACTGTTTCGTTGTCGCGGACTACGTACGTTATCGGCGTCATTTTTATTGTTTGGTTTATGTCGCCGTCTCATTCACTTCGTCGCTCCGCCTTTTCGCTCGAAAGCTTTGGCTTTCTCGCGGTGATTATGCTTCGCATAAACTGTTTCGTTGTCGCGGACTACGTACGTTTTCGGCGTCATTTTTATTGTTTGGTTTTTGTCGCCGTCTCATTCACTCCGTTGCTCCGCCTTTTTCCTCAAAGCAGTCGTTTACTCTTCGCTTGCTCGGTTGCAAACGCCCACACTGCGGTTTAGAAATCGCGGCTGAGGAGTTTTTTCATTATTGTGTGTCCCTCGTTTATAAAAAGTCCCGTTGCGGCGCAAGCCTTTTCTGTGTACCCTTCCGCGTTCGGCGCGGATTTTTTTGTGCTTTCATAAAGAACGAAGGGTACCGCGTCACCAGAATGCGTACGTATCTCAATAGGCGTCGGGTGGTCTGGCGTAAGAAGAATAGCGTACTCCTCACCGTCCTCTTTAAGACCGCCCATTAGTTGACCTAAAACCAGTTTATCTATTGCTTCTATCGCCTCTATTTTGCATTGCGTATCGCCAGCGTGACCGCTTTCGTCAGGGGCTTCAATATGTATATAAACAAAGTCGCAGCCGTCACGAAGCAACGCGAGCGCAGCTCTGCCCTTCGCGTCGAAATCGGTTCGCTTTGCGCCCGTAGCGCCTTCTACATATGGAACGCGCATTCCCGCGGAAAGCCCTAAGCCCTTGACCAAATCCACCGCGCATACCACACCGCCGTTTAAGCCATAAAGCTCCTTAAAGCTGTCGAACGCGGGTTTTGTGCCCTCGCCCCAGAACCAACAGGAGTTTGCGGGAAGCAGCCCTCGCTCTACCCTACTTTTGTTTACGGGGTGGTCCTTAAGCAGTTCGTATGAACGCTTCATATATTTATATAGTCTTTCGCCGTTTTCGCCAGACGGCAGGCAGTCCTTTACAGGCTTTCTCGTAATATCGTGCGGCGGCGTAAGCTTAGTTCCGAGCTTTGCGTGATTAATTACAAGGCAATGTCGGTAGCTAATTCCCGCATAAAGCCTCATATCGTCTTCGTCGAGCCGCTCGGCGAGATACCGAATAAGCTCGGCGGCTTCCTCGGTGGTAATCTCCTCTGAGGAATAGTCAATCATCCTTTTGTCGGCATACTCCTCTTCGTCAGAAACACAGACGAGGTTACAGCGCATAGCGACGTCGTCGGCAAGCAGCTTTACGCCCATACTTACCGCCTCAAGCGGCGAGCGTCCCGAATAATATTTCGAGGGCGCGTAGCCCATTACCGACATATTCGCGACATCCGAGCCGAGAGGCATACCTTTTGGTATCATATGCGCCATTCCAGCCGCGCCGTTTCTCGCAAGGAAATCCATATTCGGCTTGTTTGCCGCTTCAAGCGGCGTTCTTCCGTTAAGCTCCGCAAGCGGTCTGTCAGCCATTCCGTCGCCGAGTACAACTATATATTTCATAAGCTCTCCGTATATATTTTCTTTACTGAATTATACCACAAAATATTGTATTTTAAAGCGAAGAAATAGCGGCAGTTCTTTTTCTTGACATTATCTTTATTTTTCATTACCTTTAATGTAGCGTAACGCTTAAGGGAGGTCGCCGTATGGTTTTATCTGAAAGCATAGCAAAGCAGGTTGTAGAGCAGCTATCCTCTGTTATCGAACAACATATAAACATAATGGATGTCACCGGCACTATTGTGGGGAGCACCGATAAGGCGCGTATAGGCACTATTCACGGCGGCGCGAAAAAGATACTTGAAGAAAATCTAAAGGACCTTCTTATCGAGAGTAACGAGGAGTATGAAGGCGCAAAAAGCGGAATTAATCTGCCCGTGCTTTTTGACGGCGAAATAGTGGGCGTAATAGGAATTACAGGCCAGAGCGAAGAGGTTAAAAAATACGGTGAAATTATAAAGAAGATGACCGAGATACTGCTTCGCGACAGCTACGCGCAGGAGCAAAGAACAATAGAGCAGAAAGCACGCGACAGGTTCTTTGACGAGTGGATATTCAACGCTTTCGACGTAAAAAGCCCCGAGGAGTTTCGCCGCCGCGCCGCGCTACTGGGTGTTCGCCCAGAGCGAATAAAGCGAGTAGCTATACTTAACATATTAAGCGGCGAGCTTCTGCCGCTTTCCGATATAGAGCTTACCGAAATAAGCCGCGACCTTCGCCGTAGGCTTGCCGAAACACCGAGCGCCCAAATGTTCCGAACCGCCACCAAATTCGTCTTACTATTTGAAGAAAAAGGCGATAAGGATTTGACGGATATTCTTCGAAGCATAATTACTGCCATTAACGAAAAGCACGGTTGTCGCGTGGCTGTCGGCGTTGACTCAGGCGCCGCGGTAACGCATATAAGCGCCCAGTTCGAGCAAGCGGAAAGAGCTTTGAACGCGGGACGCGGCAAAAAAACGAATATATTCATTTACGACGAGCTCGACCCTGTGCAGTTCACGAGCGGAATATCGAGTAAGGATAAGCGCCGTTATGTAGATAGGCTTTTCGGAAATATTGAGCCGCGCGAAATCGACGAATGGATAGCCTTTTTGCGGGTGTTTTACGAGCTTGACGGCTCTATAAACGCCACCGCCGAAAGACTGAATATGCACAAAAACACCGTACAGTATAAGCTAAATAAGCTAACCGCCCTTTCTGGGCGCGACCCAAGAAGCTACGCCTCGGCGTTTTTGTTTCAGTTCGCCATTGAGCTTTCAGAGTATAAGGAAACAGATTAGCCAACCACATTGTTACTCGTAACAATTTTTCATTATTGTTTTGTTTTTGGTAATATTGTTTATTCTTTTGTTGGTCACTATACTTGATGTATGGTGACCGTTTATTTTTTTATAAGGAAGAAGCTATGGAAATAAAAAAAATTATTATCGCGCCCGATAGCTTTAAGGGCTCGCTTTCTTCTGTTGAAGCGGCGAAAATAATAGAAGAAGAAGCAAGGCTCGCCTTCCCTAAATGTGAAACGGTTGTTTTTCCGATAGCGGATGGCGGCGAGGGAAGTCTCGACACAATTTATGCCGCGAGCGGCGGAAGTTGGGTAAGCGCAAAGGCGCTTTCGCCTGACGATAGTATTATCGACGCAAGGTATCTGCTTTTAGACCGTAACCGCGCGGCGCTGGAGCTTGCCGAAAGCAGCGGCTTTACTAAGCAAAACGGTCTTCACCCCTTAACCTCCTCAAGCTTAGGCTTCGGTCAGCTTATTCTTGACGCGTTGGAACGCGGCGCGAGAGACTTTACCCTTTGCATAGGTGGAAGCGCCTCAACCGACGGCGGCTGTGGAATGGCGGCGGCGCTCGGAGTGCGGTTTTATGACAAAGACGGAAAGGTCTTTTCCCCTACGGGCGGAACACTTCGCGATATAGAGAGCCTTGACGCTTCCTTAATTGACCCGCGTATAAGGCATTGCAATTTTACAGTAATGTGCGACGTTAAAAATCCGCTGTACGGAGAAAACGGCGCGGCTTACCGATATGCGCCACAGAAGGGTGCGAGTGCCGAACAAACGGCGCTGCTCGACGCGGGGCTTAGAAACCTCAGCGAAAAGCTTACGGCGTACTATGGAACAGATTTCTCTTCGCTTGAGGGCGCGGGTGCGGCGGGCGGCTTGGGCGCTGGGTGCGTCGCCTTTCTCGGCGCAAGACTTACAAGCGGCATAGACGCTATGCTTTCTCTTTGCGGCTTTAAGGCGGCGGTAAAGGACGCTAACGCGGTTATTACGGGCGAGGGTAAACTTGACGAGCAAAGCCTAATGGGAAAGGTGCTTAACGGAATTATTGAAGGGTCTGGTGGGCTTCCCGTGATATCGGTCTGCGGCGTTAATAAATGCTACAAAGCGCTACTTGAAAGGTACAACGTGACCGCGTTTGAAGCCGCGGAAGGTGTTTCAGCCGAAGAGTGTATAGCGCACCCTACTGAATACGTTAAAAGAGCCTCAAAAAGGGCTATGGAATATCTAAAAACTTTAAAGGAGAATGAGAAATGAGCAAGGAAACCAGAAAACCCCTAATCGTACTGTGTGCGATGCTCGCGGCTGTCTTTATATTTATGACGCTCGCGAACGCTATTCAGCATGATTTCGGAAAGGTGGACGTAAGCACCTTCTACATAGGTACGGGAGGCGACGGCGAGGAGATATGCGTAAAGCTCTATCAGCCCGCGAACGCCACGGCGGAAAATCCAGCGGCGGCGGTGCTTCTGCTTCACGGCTACCAGAACGATAAGGAAACCTCCGCTGCCTACGCAATAGAGCTCGCGCGGCGCGGTATCGTCGCGCTTTCTATCGACGAATATGGGCACGGCTCAACCGAAATAGCTATGCGCGAGCGCGGCTACACCCTTCATAAGTTCACCGATTCGCTCGGCAACACAAAAACCGTTTCAGGTCCCGAACGCTTCCTTGTTATGATGAACTTTTCGACGCTTGATTTCTTCTATGAAGAATACAGCGCGGGTATGGTAGACAGCTCTATGGGCGGTGACGCCGCTTATAAGTTCCTTGAGTCGTTAAACTTCGTGGACGCGAACCGTATAGGTATTACTGGACACTCTATGGGTACTTGGGCATCGTGGTCGGTCGCGGCGCATAACCCCAACCACAAGGCAATAGTTATTCAGTGCGGCGAGCTGTTTAACGAAACCGTTTACGACGCGGCAAAGTATAAGTTCAACAACGTAATGCTTCTTCAGGCAAAGTGGGACGAGTTTAACTACTTCAGAGATTACGAAAACATCGTTTCCGACGAGCTTCTCGCTTCTCCTCTTCGCTACAGCGATTTTGCTATGCAAAGCTCACCGATAGAGTGGGACACGACCTACGGCAGCTTCGCTGACGGCACGGCGAGACGCATTCAGCTCCTAATGACAAACCACCGCCTTACCACCCACGATATCGGCGGTATGACCGCGTCTATGGACTGGTTCACCGAGGCTTTGGGCGTTAATACAGAAGTCGCGGCGAGTAACCACACCTTCCAATATAAAGAGCTTCTTGTGCTTCTTTCAATGCTTTCGGCTCTCGCGGCTATGTTCCCCGCGCTGTTGCTTCTTATGAGGTTGCCCTTCTTCGCGGAGATTAAACAGCAAAGAATCGGCAACGACGGCAGATATCTGCCGAAAAAGAAGTGGCTTTCCACCGCCTTCGTATCTATTGCGGTGGGTGCCGTTACCTACCCATTTATGACCCAGCTTGGTCACGGCTTGCTGCCCGTTCCGGAAAATATCTTCAGAATGACCGTCGGCAACGGCTTTATGACATGGTATGTTACCCTCGCGCTCGTCGCGATAATTATCCTTGCGATATGGCGCAAAAAGGGAAAGAAGCGCGGCGACGCTTTCGACTTCTATGACCTCGGTCTTTCGGATAAGGCACACGCGGAAAAGCTTAACTGGCGGCTTCTCGGAAAATCACTTCTCGCGGCGGTAATACTCGTCGTTGGAATGTACGGACTTGTGGCGCTTTGCCAGCTAATCTTCAACCTCGACCTTCGTTATATCTGGCCCTTCTTCAAGACCTTTACCCTTGAGCGCTTTGGTCAGTTCTTCGTCTATCTCCCCTTCTTCACCCTTTTCTTTATCGTGAACGTCGGCTACAAGCTGTTCGGTCAGATGCGCCGTCCGTTTAACGAGGATAAGCCCGTGCGTTCGCTCATCTCACTTTGGCTTAAGAACGTCTTCGTGCTTGTTGGGGGACTGCTAATTATAGTGCTTATAGAGTATATCCCCTTCTTCCTTGACCTCGGACCCGGCGCGGATTTACTCTTTAGCTCCACCTTCGGCGGACCGTTTATGTCAGCGCTGATTCTGATTGTTCCACAGCTTCTCGTGTTCACCTTTATGAGCACTTGGTTTGACAGAAAAACGGGCAGCGTCTATGTGGGCTCGTTTGTTTCCTCCATGCTCGCGGCATGGATAGTAACAGGCGGCTCGGCAATCTTCTAAAACACGCAGGTAAGTTGAGAAAAAAGGACCGTGTCCGAAAGGGCACGGTCCTTTTGTATGTAAAAAATTATAGCCCGCGTTTCTTTAAAGCACCAATGAGTGAAACATAAAACTCCCTTACATCAAAGCCTTCAATATTCTCGCGGTTTAGGTCAATCATATCGGCGTGGGTAACGCCGCGCTTACCTTTGACGGAAACCATAGTGAACTCGCCGTGCTTCATAGAAGTAACCGCCACGAGCCCGTCGTTATCGCCGTCAAAGCGCTTCACCAGCGGGTAGGACATATTGAGCGGAAACTTTCCTCCGCGCGCGTTCTTCGCCATAGAGCCGACGCTCTGGTAAAGCACGCCGTCAATATCGGCTATCTCCTTGTCAAACGGCTCGCACACTGTGCTTTTTAGTGAGTTCACAGCCGCGATAAAATCAGGTGAAACGTCGCCGAGCTTTTTAAGCGAAGTGTTATATGCGGCGGCGAGCTTATTCCTTGCGGCTTCCGGAACGGTGTCAAAAAGCCTATCGACAAAAACGCAACCCTTATGCGGGGTATTTATTGTTGTAAGGCTTGCCACCATACCGCTCGCGCCGAGCTTCGTTATTGCGTAGCGCGAATCCAGCCCGCCCTTGGAATGAGCAATTATATTGACCTTCTGCACGTTTGTTTCCTTGCGGATTTCTTCTATTCTTTTCTTTATCTCCGCCGCGCTTTCTTCAACCGAGAGCGCCGACTGTTGAGACGCGTAGAAAACCTTGGCTCCGTTGTTTATCAGCTCGTTCGGTATTCTGCCCCAGTAGTTAAGCAGCTTTGAATCTCTGAAAAAGACGCCGTGGACAAGCAGTATCGGGTACTTTGTCTCGCATACCCTATCAGGTCTTCTCGCTTCGTTTAGCTTCTCCTTTGCGGTTTCAAAAAGCGCTTCGGCTCTTGTTACCGCAATTATTTTAACAAGAAAAACAAGGTTTAGTACGGGTATCATTCCAAAAACCGCGCCGAGCACCCTCCACTTTATTCCAAGCTGCACCGAGGTGAAATAAACTCTTAACAGTCCGTTCCAGAAAACTACCGCTTCAAGCAGAACCGCAAGCACTCCGTAGATAATAAGGAAGCTCGTCTGTGGTTTCACGGCAATCGTGATATAGAGAAAGCACGCCAAGGTAACTATTGAAGTAATAAGGAATATTATAAGCAGGTCGCTTCCGCCAAAGAGTGCGCGAAGTCGCCTGTTTTTCGCGTCATAAACGCTTGCCTTTATATTTACCGCAATAAACGCTACCACCGCAAAAAGAATAAGCGCGATATTCAAAAGCGTTGGTAAAGAGGTAATAAACAGTAGCGGAGCGTTTACTGTTATTGCGACTATGACAATACTAATTAACAAGCTTACTCTCTTCAAGTCGAACTCCTACTCTTTGCCGACTTCGCGGCTTTATACTAAAATAATACTATTGTTTTGGATACTCATTACAAAGAAGTCTATAGGGCGGCTCGTCCTCCTCTATTGTGGGAAAACGACCGAGGGGCTTGTAAAAGCGGTTGTCTGTATTGTCGTCGTTACACATTGAAACCTCGCCGATAAGCACCGTGCCCGTGCCCACCTCCACATTAAAGTCGTGGTATAGTCCCTGATAGATGCTTATGCTTTCGCCGGGCGTAAGGCGCACCCTCGCGCCCGCAGGAACAAGGTATTCACGTCCGTCGGATAAAATCTTAACGTCTGTACTGTCGAAGCCGCCGTCAGGCGTAGAATTATAGACTTGTATAAGCAGGTTTCCGCCTCCACGGTTTATAATGTCCTCCATTTTGCTCCAATGAAAATGCATAGGAGAATTCTGCCCCTCAAAAAGCATTAACAGCTTTTCCGCGTAGGTCTTTTTGTATTTATCCTTTTTAGCAAGGTTGCCGTTTCTTAGAGTAATAAGGGTAAAGCCGACCTTTGAAAAGTCACCCTCGCCATAGTCGGTGACATCCCAACCGAGCATATTATCGCGTATCTCGTCGTACTCGCCGCCCTTAATCTGCCACTCCTCAGGTGAGAAGCGGCAAAACGGCGGAAGCGCAAAGCCGTGCTTTACCGCGAGCTCTTCCATTGTCTTTATAGCTTTGTTAATTTCAGAGCGTTTCATCTTAAGAACTCCTTTTTCGCAAAGACCCTTCCCCACATACAACATACGCTTGTATAGCTTTTCGCGTGGGTTTTAAGTATTCCGTCCAGCCTTTCAGCCGCCTTTTCGTAACGCATGGGAAGCGAAAAATGAACGAAGATATATTCCGCCGACTTAACCTTTCCCGAAATCTCTTCGGCGTAGCTCTTTATGGGAGCGCAGAAGGTAAAGACCCATATAGGCGAGCAGATTACTACCTTATCGTACGCCTCGGCTTTCCTTTCAGCCTTCTCAAGCGGCATACCCCAGCGGTGCATACCGAAACGCCCACACCACCAAAAGCCGAGAAAGCCCTTAGTTCTTTCGGTTGTTTTTATCTCCATTAGGTCCGCGCCGAGCTCTTCCGCCTTTTCCTTCGCGAGCCGCGCGGCATATCCCTTGCGGGAAAAATAAACTACGAGAGTTTTCACTTTGCTTCCTTCTCTTTTCTTTTTAGTAGTATTGCTGTTAAGGCTTCGAGCAGCCCAAATATAAAGTACGCCGTCGAAAGCCAGTTAAACGGGAAGATAACAAACTGAATACAAATCCAGAGCATTAAAAGCACGCCGCATATTATGCCGTAAAGCGAGCCGTTCGTACGGCGGCGAAGAAGCGTATACGCCGTAAAAAGCTGAGTTAAGCCGTTAACGATAATGAGCGAAATACCCGGGAAAATCAGGTTGGTAAACAAAACGTCGTAAAACGGTAGCTTCTTAAAGCCCGTAAAGAAAAAGTCGTATCCGAAAACTACGCCCGTAGGGTCGATAAACATAGAAACGCCACCCCAAAGAGCGCCTATTCCTATAAAAAAGCACCAGAACAAAAGCATTCCCCGTAAAGTTTTAATTTTCATTTTTTACCTCTCTTATGCTGTATAATACCCCTCATTTTTCGGCATTATAGCTATGGTTTTTGCGCTACACATATTATATAATCAAAATGAAGGGAGGGTTCAATTTATGAAAGACCTGCTTTTCGACGAGTGCGCAAATAAACGCGCCGACAAGCTTACTCCCGCTGTCGCGGCGGATATTCCAGACGCGGAGCGAATCTACAACGACGAAATCCCCGAATTTGAAAAGGGCTTGACCGACGAGGTGTACGCCGACGCGGAAGCGCCCGAAGAAGTATAGCAACCGCCCCGCGTTTCGCGGGGCTTATTTTATTATAAAAGCTCTCTGAAATAGAGACCGTTCGTATGCTCAGCGGGCGGCGCCGAATGCCGCTTGTAATTCTCGACAGCGTCGGCGCACTCTTTCGGTGTCTCGTCGGTAAAGGAAAAGACGAGAAAATCAACACCGTTTAAGTTTTTGTCCGACATATAAAGCTTTATCGGGTTTAGGAGGGTGGAATATGCCCTTTCGCGGCAGAGGATTGGAAAAACGTTGCCCTTGCGGTCTGTTACGCTCGTTTTACCCTCACAGCCGCCGCAGCCGCTCTTGCCCCGCCCGGGACAGTTTCTAAAAAGCATAAGCGGAAGCCTTCCGTAAGCAAATATACCCGTAGCGGCTCCGCTCAGCCGCCTTATTCTGTCGAGCGAAAGCTCAAACGAGACGGTAGCCTCGTCTAAGCCGAGCCGCGTGTATTCATAAAGCGCGAGGCTGTTCGTTATGTTAAGACCGTGCCCGCCGATAATATACAAATCCGCCCTTCGAGCGGTGTAAAGCGAGCCGATATTCTGAACAACAGCGGCCTCAAGACCCGCCGCGGCAAGCTCGGTAAGCGCTGTGGCGCTCCTACTTTCGCCCACGGAATAATCAAGCGTCGGCAGTATAGCCGCGAGCTTATCACCGTATTTTTCGATAAGCGCGGGGCTTTTTAATATCTCATTTATCAGCAACGCGTATCTGTCGGCGTTATCCACCGCCTCAGCTTGCTTCGCGGTTTCGGCAAAGACATATAGCGTCGGCGTTCTTTCGGTGTCGCCCGCCTTTACCTTCGGCAGCTCGCAGTCGGTAAAAACCTTCGGGCGCGGAAGCTCCCGCAAGGTAAGAAGCCTCTCCAGCGCCGTTCTTCTCAGCTCATTTATCTCTGACGGAGAAACAAAAAGCCCGTCGTCATTAGTAACGGAAAGCTTACTGAGAAAGAACGGTGTGCCGCCTGTCTTTTCAAGGTTTCTGCTCGCAAGCTCCATATCGGTAGCTCGGGTTTTCGCCTGCTCGGGCAGCACCGAGCCCGTTACCGTGACGTTATTTTCACCGTCTGAAACGTTCAAAACTGACGGCTTATCCTTTGCTATAGTTAGCTTCATATTTACGGGAACAACGCTCTTTTCAAGGCGGGTAAGCTCGGCGATTTTCCCGAGCACCCCCTTCATTGCGGCGACGTCGTCCTCGCTCCTTACGCCGAACATATCAACGGTTCTCTTTGCGTTATAATATCCATCCGTAAAGCCGCTACGGGAAAAAGCGCCACGCAGTAGTTCCTCGTCGTACTCCTTCTCCTCGCGCGAAAGAACGCAGGCGTTAACCGCCGCCGCGACATATTCGGGGCGCTTTAGCCTGCCCTCGATTTTTAGTGAAGCGACCCCCGCTTTCTCAAGCTCGCCGATATATTTAATGTGCGACATATCTTTTAAGGAAAGCGCGTAGCTTCTTTCGCCGCTCTTGAAATTAAGCCTGCAGGGACCAGCACAGCGCCCTCGGTTGCCGCTGCGCCCGCCGAGCACCGACGAAAGGTAACAACAGCCCGACACGCTCATACAAAGCGCGCCGTGAACAAAAACCTCGGTCTCAATACCACAGTTTTCAGTGATATACTTAATCTCTTCGAAGGAAAGCTCGCGCGAAAGCACGACGCGTGAAAAGCCAAGCTCCTTTGCCGCAAGCGCTCCGTCAAGGTTATGTATCGCCATCTGGGTTGAGGCGTGAAGCATAAGCGTGGGGCAGCAACCACGAACGAGCCGCGCAACGCCTAAATCTTGAACAATAACCGCGTCCGCCCCGCTGTTCGCTATCTCTTCGATAGTCTCTTTCACCTGCGGTAGCTCCTCGTCGGTAACGAGGGTATTAAGGGTAACGTGAACCTTAACGTTGCGCGCGTGGGCGTAACCGACCGCCTTCGCAAGCTCCGCACCGTCAAAGTTAACAGCACCCGCTCTGGCGTTAAAGCCTTTTGTGCCGAGATATACCGCGTCCGCGCCGCTTCTTACGGCGCTTACTAAATGCTCAAACCCGCCCGCAGGCGCTAAAATTTCAATTCTGTTCATTCTTCCTCGCTTCATACTCTCGGCTTCTGGTTCTAAGCATATCCCCCACTTGAAGATGTATGGGACAATCAATGTAATAGATATCCTTCGCTCTGTTTGCCTTATCGGTTGCTTCACCCTCTTCGGTTGTTATCCCGCTCGCAATAAAGCTCTCTCCTACAGTCTCGGGTCGAAGCACCTCAAGTGTTTCGCCCTCTTTAAAGAGATTTCGCTGTTCTATCTTTACTCTGCCGTCCTTCTCGTCCTCTATTACCTCCGCTACAAAGGTACAGTCACGAATATAAACGCCGTTATCCGGGCGAAACTCGCTCATTTTACCGAAATAGAAGCCGCTTGAATAGGGGCGGTGGCTTACGCTGTGAAGCTCCCGCTCAAGCTTCTTAGTTTCCTCAGTTCTGTCAAAGCGCTTTCTGTAAGCGTTAACAACCGTAGCGACGTAATAGGGTGATTTCATTCTACCCTCGATTTTAAAAGAGCTTATTCCCGCCTTTATTAGCTCGTCGGTAAACGCCATACAGTTTAAATCCTGAGAGCTGAGTATCGCGGTGCCGTGCTCGTCCTCTTCAATGGGGAAGAATTCGCCCGGGCGTTTCTCCTCGCAAAGGTGGTACATCCAGCGGCAGGATTGAGCGCAGTCACCTCGGTTGCCGCTGCGGTTGGTAAGGTAGGCGCTTAAAAGGCAGCGGCCCGAATAGGACATACACATAGCGCCGTGAACGAACGCCTCGAGCTCCAATTCTTTAGGCGTATTAGCACGAAGAAGGGCGATATCCTCTATACTCATCTCGCGCGCGAGGACTATCCTCGACGCGCCCATATTATAGTAAACCATAGCCGCCGCGTAGTTCTGGCAGTTAGCCTGTGTGCTAATATGAATAGGAAGCTCAGGACAAGCCGCCTTCATTACCGACACAGCACCGATATCCGACACTATCGCCGCGTCCGCGCCGAGCGAATAAAGCGCTTTCGCGTAATCACTAAGAAGAGGTATCTCCGCGTTCTTCGCGAAGCTGTTTACCGTTATATAAAGCTTACGCCCATTATTATGACAGAATTCAGCGGCGGCTCTTATTCCCTCTTCCGAAAACGCCGCCGCGGCGGCGCGAAGCTGCATAAAAGGTCCGCCTATATAAACCGCGTCAGCGCCGAAGCGCACCGCGCTTTTTAAGCAATCAAAATCTCCCGCGGGAGCGAGAAGCTCGGGCTTTTCCATAAGTTCACCTCATTTAATATGAGTATAAACTATTTTTAATATAAATAAAAGC
>CAYWJF010000022.1:12899-26178 GCA_964458545.1 uncultured Oscillospiraceae bacterium
TAAGCGCGTCCGCAATAGCAACGCTCGTGTGGGTATATCCCGCGGGATTGATAATTATACCGTCCACCCGCTTATAGGCGCGCTGTATTTTTTCTATTATATCGCCCTCGTGGTTGCTCTGGTAGCATTCGCACTCCACGCCGAACTTGTTGCAGGCATCCACTACGCACCAGACAAGCTCGTTATAGTTGCTCGTTCCATAGATTTCGGGCTCGCGCACGCCGAGCATATTAATGTTAGGTCCGTTTACCATAAGAAACTTCATTTTAACGCCTCCGTTATCTCTAATACAGTTCGTTGCGGCTCTGAATTATTGTCAACACTGATATCGCAAAAATCTCTGTATATTGGTTCACGCTCGATTAGCATACGCGAAAGCTCCGCAATACTGCCGCTGAGCGGGCGCGCGAGAGTATCGAGCTTATCAAGGTCGCGGCGAATATATACAATCACGCCGTTCGCCTTAAGGTTTCGCCTGTTCTCTTCAAGGAGAACCGCTCCGCCGCCCGTAGCTATTATCCTTCCGTTTTCGCGCGAAACCTCCGCTGTAACCTCGCGCTCAAGCTCACGGAAGCGCTCCTCACCGTAGGTGGAGAAAATCTCAGGCACCGACATCTCCGCTTTCTTCTCTATTTCCGTATCAAGGTCAATGACCTCGCGGGAAAGCAGCTTCTTAAGCTCGTACGCAACAGTAGTTTTACCACAGCCGGGCATACCGATTAAAACGATATTCTGTACGTCGCTGATTATCTCGGCCATTACCTTTTCGACACGCGAGAAATCTATCGCCTCTCCCGTGAAAAGCTCGGACGCCCGTTTAGCCTGAGCGACGAGCATAGAAAGTCCGCCGCAAGCCGTCATACCGAGGCTTCGCGCCTGCTCAACGAGACGCGTGTTAAGGGGGTTGTATACAACGTCGAGCACCGCTTTACAGTTCGGAAAAACGGCTAAATCGACTATCTGCTTGTCAATTTCGGGGTAGGTGCCGACGGGAGTTGTGTTTACGACTATCTCAGCGTCGCTGTGCCGCTCAAGGTTAGTGTAGTTGTCGTCCCCCGTGCGCGAAACAACGAAGCAACTACCGCCGTTCTCTTCTATGGCGTTGCAGACCATAGCGCTTGTACCGCCGCTTCCGAAAACTATCGCTTTTTTGCCGTTAAAATCCACACCCGCTCGCTTCGCCATAAACATAAAGCCGTCGTAGTCGGTGTTGTCGCCGTAAAGCTTGCCATCGGGCTTCACCACCACCGTATTTACGCTGCCTATCTGCCGCGCGCGCTCTGAAACCTCGTCACAAAGAGCAAAGACGGTCTTCTTATAGGGAATAGTTATATTAAGCCCCACAAAGCTCTTGCGTTTTATGTATTCCTCCACCTTTTCAGGCTCAAGATTAATTATATCGTATCGATAGTTTGAAAGCCGTTCGTGAATCTGCTTAGAAAAGCTGTAAACAAGGTTCCTTCCGACAAGCCCATAGCCCGTAGCTCTTTCTGGCTTAACGCTCTCCTCCCTCACCGTTTCTGCGGGTTCTTCGGTGATTACAGCCGTGTCTTCGTTCGAAAGCGCCACTTTATTCGCGGCTATCAGCTTTTCTTGATACTCTCGGCTTAGTTCAAGCATCCTTTCATAAAGCCGCGCCGCATAATCGGAAAACTCGGCGGATACCGCGCCCTTAACGCGGTAAAGCACCTCTTTTTCACGTTCCTCGTTAAAAACAGGTATATTGTTCTCGAGCTTATACAGCGCAATTTCGGCGGCGGTATTCATCCGCGCCTCGAAAAGCCGAGCAAGCTCCCCGTCAATCTCGTTTATTCTTTTTCTGAGTTCTTCTATATTCATAGCGTACTCCCGATAAGGTCGTATATCGCTATCGCCGCCGCCGCTTCAACGCAGGGTACGGCGCGAAGCACCACGCAGGGGTCGTGCCGCCCTTCAATGCTTAGTTTTACGTCGCCGCCCTTTGAAAGACTGACCGAGTCCTGCTCGCGCGCAATTGAGGGCGTAGGCTTAAAGGCAAGACGGAAGATAATCGGCATTCCGTTGGAAAGACCGCCCTGTATCCCGCCGCTGTTGTTTGTGCGGGTTTTAACCGTTTTGCCGTCGTAATAAAAGGGGTCGTTATTCTCTGAGCCGCGAAGCGACGCGCACTCAAAGCCGTTGCCAAACTCTATCCCCTTAACGGCGGGTATAGCGAACGCCACCGAGGCTATCTTGTTCTCAAGCCCGTCGAAGATAGGCTCGCCTATTCCAACGGGCAGCCCTACCGCGCAGCATTCCACCGTGCCGCCTACCGAGTCGCCTGCGTCCTTAGCCGCAAGTATCTCTATACACATCTCATCGAAAACGCCGTCTTCAAGCACGGGATTAGCTTTCCTTTTAAGCGCTAAAAGCTCGCCCGCCGTTACCTCAGTCATAGAAAAACGCCTGTCCTTAACCGCGCCTATTGAGGCTATATGCGCCGCTATCTCTATTCCCTTTTCGCGAAGTAGCTGTAAGCACACAGCGCCCGCAAAGCATAACGGCGCGGTAAGGCGCGCGGAGAAATGCCCGCCGCCACGGAAATCGTTAAACCCACCGTATTTGATATTTGCAGGGTAATCCGCGTGAGAAGGGCGCGGAACGTCCGCTAATAAATCATAATCGGAGGAATGAACGTCTGCGTTAATAAACACGGCGCAAAGCGGCGCGCCGCAGGTAACGTCGCCCACCACCCCCGAAAGTATATGCGGCTTATCCTTTTCGGTGCGCGCCGTGGTAAGCGCACCGCCGCCCGAAGCTCTTCTTGCGAGAAAGGCTGTTATCTCTTCAAAATCAAGCTTCTTTCCCGCGGGTAGACCGTCTATTACTACGCCTATGCCCTCGGAATGGGACTGCCCGAATATGCTTATTTTAACCTTGCTTCCGAAATTAGATGACATCTGCCGTTCCTCCGAGCTTTATAAAATCGTTAAAGAATGAGGGGTATGACTTTTTTACCGCCTCTGCGTCCGAAATAATAACCGAGCCCTCGCATATCGCCGACGCTACCGCCGCCGCCATAACTACGCGGTGGTCGTTCGCGCCATTTACCTCCCCGCCTTTTAGGCTTCCGCTTCCGTTCACAACAAAACCGTCGCCTATTTCAAAGGCGTTTCCGCCGAGCGAGTTTACCATATCTACGGCGGTTTTTATCCTGTCGCTTTCCTTTAAGCGAAGCCGCGCGCAGTTAGTAAATATAGTCCTGTCCTTTCGCCCGCAAGCCGCCGCAGAAAGCACGGGCACAAGGTCGGGAATCTCCGAAGCGTCAACGGTTACCTCGCCCGCCTTCGAAAAAACCTCAAGCGTTTTCTTCACCGCTCTGTCCGCCTGAAATGAAGCCTCGTTTAGTCCGCATACGGAAACGCCGCCGCCGAGAAAGCTTGCCGTAAGCCAGAACGCCGCGCTTGACCAGTCGCCCTCGGTCTCGTAACAAAGCGGCGAGCGGTATACCTGTTTTCCGTCAACCGAAAAGGAATCTTCGCTCTGTTTAACTACTACTCCGAACCTATTTAAGGTGTTTATCGTCATCTCCACATACGCCTTCGACTGAAGCTCGGCGGTAAGCTTAACTGTACCACCGCCCACCAACGGCAAGGCGAAGAGAAGCCCGCTTATATATTGAGAGCTCACGTCGCCGCGAATAAGGAAATCACCACCCGTAAGTCTGCCCGAAATTTCTATAGGAAGGGTATCCGCGCTCACGGCGCAGCCGTGGCGGCGAAGCTGTTCGGTAAGTAAAAGCTGAGGGCGAAGCGGAAGCCGTCCGCCGCCCGTGAAAAGCGACCTTTTACAAAGCGCCGCCGCTACGGGCATAAGAAAGCGAAGGGTTGAGCCACTCTCGCCGCAGTCAAGCTCACAAAAAAGCCGTCGCTTTCTATCGAGCGGCGTTACAAGAAGCCCACCGCTTGACGCCTGTACGCCTGCGCCGAGCGAAATCAGCGCGCCGACGGTGGCCTCGATATCGCGCGAAACCGCGTTAAGCCTAATTTCGCAAATATCGTCCGAAAGCGCCACACAGATAAGCGCGCGGTGTGCGTCAGATTTAGACGTGACCGCGTTTACCGTTCCCTTTAGCTTTCCCTCGGTGATTCTTACCCGCATTAACTACCTCCGAAACGCGCTTTTAAAATAGGTCTCTATTTCTTCTGTATTTATCTCAATAAGTGCACACTCGCCAAGCCTTTTCGGCGCTACCACCGTAAGCCTTTCGCCCTTTCGTTTCTTGTCGTGAAGAGCTATCTTCGCAAGCTCTTCCGGCTCAAGCTCACAGGAAACAGGAAGTCCGTTCTTAGTAAGCACCGCTTTTATACGCTCAAGCGTTTCGGTATTACTCACACCCATAGCGAGTGCCGCCGCCGTTTCGTAAACCATACCCGCCGCTACGGCGTTTCCGTGGCTTATTTTATAGCCGCTTGCCTTTTCTATAGCGTGACCAACTGTATGCCCGAAATTCAGAAGCTGTCGCGCGGCGTTATCCCGCTCGTCCTTCTCAACTAACGCCGCCTTTACCTTTACGCAACGCTCAATTACTTCTTCCGCCTTGTTTGCTGAGAAGCCGTTTTCTAATAGCGCAAACAGCCTTTCGTCCGCTATCACGCCCGTCTTTATCGCCTCAGCCACGCCCTCGGCAATCTGCGCTTGTTCAAGTGTCATAAGCATATTTGTGTCGCAAAGCACAAGCCTCGGCTGCCAGAAGGAACCAAGAAGGTTCTTTCCGCTTTCAAGGTTGCAACCCGTCTTGCCGCCCACGGCGGAATCTACCATAGCAAGAAGGGTGGTCGGCACGTTTACGAAGGGTAATCCTCTTAAGTATACCGAAGCCGCGAAGCCTGCCATATCACCCGTTACGCCACCGCCCAAAGCCACGACGATATCCGAGCGGGTAAGTCCGCTTTCGGCAAGAAAATTAACTATATTTAGAGCAGTAGTAGGGGTTTTACTCTGTTCGCCATTTTTATAGGTAAAGCGAACCGTCGAAAAGCCCTTTTCCTGTAAGGAGCGTTCTGCCGTTTCGGCGTAAAGAGCGCCTACCTTGTCGTCGGTAATAATCGCCGCCTTACATGGCGTAAGCAACTTCGATACGTTTTCTCCAAGCGCCTGCAGAAGTCCCTCGCCTATTAAAACCTCATAGCTCGTTGAAGCGTTGACGGTTAGTCTTTTCATACGCTCATATCTCCCTCGTCCGCCTTCTCCTTACATTCACGTCCCTCGCGAAGCAGCTGTATAAGCTCCTCTTCATTTTTTGCCTTTATTGCGTTCTTGTATTCTCTCAGATGCTCTATTACGGTATCAATCTCTGTTTCGAGGTTGTCCGCGTTTTCAAGGAAAAGCTCCGTCCACATCCGTTCGTTGAGCCTTGCGACGCGGGTCATATCCTTATAGCTACCCGCCGAAAAGCCTGTATGCGAAAGCGCTGTAGGGCTTTTGATATAGGCGCTTGATACGACGTGTGCGAGCTGAGAGGTGTAGGCTATTATCTCGTCGTGGTGCGCGGGGGTGGTAATTTCAAAGTTCGTGAAGCCGAGCTCCGCCCAGTATTTTTTAATTCTTCCCAAAAGCTCAATGCTTTCGTTCTCTTTAGGGGTAAGGATAACAGAAGCGTTATTAAACAACTTTCTTTGCGCGTTATCAAAGCCCGAGCGCTCGGTTCCAGCCATAGGGTGTGCGCCGATAAAGCTAAAGCCGTGCTCTTCCGCTACAGGAAAAAGCTTGTCGCAAACAAAGCGCTTTACGCCGCAAGTATCCATAACCACAGCGCCCTTTTTAATAAGCGAAGCCTTCTCCTTGACAAAATCTACGCATATTTGCGGATAGGTCGCGATAAAAAGGATATCGCAAAGCGGAATAAGCTCGTCGGTCAGCTCGTTATCTATCGCTTCGAGGAGCCTTGCCTTGCAAGCAACAGGCGCAGAAATATCGCGTCCGAGTACCGTATCGGAGGTGGAATGCTTTATTGCCTTCGCTATCGAGCCGCCTATAAGCCCTAAGCCTACAATTCCGACATACATAATCTTAACCTCGCGCGCCCTGACCGTAAGAGTACGGTCTTATAGCAAACACCGCTTTCGCCACGTCCTCAAATGCCTCGGGGGTAAGCGACTGCGCTCCGTCACAAAGAGCGTGCTGCGGGTCATTATGCACCTCAATAATAAGCCCGTCACAGCCCGCCGCTACAGCCGCGAGCGCAAGCGGCTTTACAAGCGAATAGGTGCCGCAGGCGTGACTTGGGTCAACTATTACAGGAAGGTGCGTCTGTTTTTTTAGAACGGGAATAGCCGAGATATCCAAGGTGTTTCTTGTGGAGGTTTCAAAGGTGCGTATACCCCGCTCGCAGACTATTACGTTTTCGTTTCCGCCCGCCATAATATATTCGGCGCTCATTAAAAGCTCCTCTATAGTATTCGCGAGCCCTCGCTTTAGAAGTATAGGCTTCTTCGTTCTGCCAAGCTCTTTTAAAAGCTCGAAGTTCTGCATATTCCTCGCGCCCACCTGAACAAGGTCAACCTCCTCAAAAAGCGGAAGCTGGGAGATTTCCATTATTTCGCTTACTACGGGAAGCCCCGTTTCCTTCTTCGCCTCAAGAATAAGCTCTATGCCGCTTCCGCCGAGCCCCTGAAAAGAATAAGGCGAGGTGCGCGGCTTAAACGCTCCGCCGCGCAGCATAGTAGCGCCCGACGCCTTTACGTCCCGCGCTACGGTAACAATCTGTTCCTTCGTTTCCACCGAACAGGGTCCCGCGATTATCCCAAAATTGCCTTTTCCGAATTTAACACCGCCCGCTTCAACCACGCTGTCGTCTGGGTGAAATTTGCGGTTCGCGTTCTTGTAAGGCTCCTGTATTCGTTTAACGTCTTCAACTATAGAAAGCGAGCGTATAAGGTCAATATCAACGACGGTGGTATCACCCACAAGACCTAAAACAAGGCTGCTTTCGCCCTCGCTTTCGTGTATAGAAACGCCGAGACTTAAAAGCCAATTTTTTAGATTTTTTAGCTGCTTCTCGTCGGGATGCTTCTTCAGTACGACTACCATTTAATTCTTCCTCTTTTCAAAATAAAAGCTTCGCAGTGTTTTACTGCGAAGCTTAGTTAATTACTTGTCGGTAGTAATTATAGGCTCGTTATACAGCAAAACACGAATATGCCCTATCGCGGTAATAGTACGCGTTAAGGCAGTAATAGCTGTTTTTTGCGGTAAAACTAAACGTTCCCATAACTGCTTCCTTTAGCTTGTTAAGGGAATTCTACCACAAAACTTTAGCAATGTAAAGCCCTAAATCGTTTTATTTTCTTCGGTATACATTTCGCTCCACGCGGCAACGAAGCCCGTGTTCGCGGCAACCCTTTGCGATTTTATATGCGACTGCGACGTGCCGTAATAAGGCACCGCGCCCAAGCGTTCCGTTTCGCGCCGCGCGAGCGCCACAAGGTAAGAACCTATACCTCTCCCCTTGCCCTTATCGGTCACGTTTATGCCTATCTGCCACATAGTAGTACTGTCGGCGCTCGCCCCCGCCATACCAAGTATCTCGCCATTCTCCACGGCGGTCACGGCGAACATATCGGGTGCTTCGGGGATAAAGGCAAGCGCCTCGTCGAAGCGGTTGTCTCCCTTAAAGCAAAGGAGCTCTTCTTTGTTATACCACACCGTTTCGAAGCGTTTTTCGGGCTCGGCGCAGGGATTCTCGGGCAGATAAAAGGGGTGAACCTCTGCTATAGTTATTCCGAACCGCTCTATTTCACGATTTATTCTATCGAGCTTTTTAAATTCAAAGAACCACGCGGAGTTCGCGTCGCCGTAGCTCTCCTTCATATAATCAAGAATGTCGCGCCGCGCGCTGACGATTAGCTTTCCGTTTACGCAAGCTGCCTTCAAATGGCAGTCGTCCGTCTTAAATCGCCGTCTTCCCTCAAGTAGCTTTCTTTCAACAAATATATTCTCCTTACTCGCGACCTCCTCGGGCATACAGCCATAATCGAGCGCGAGCTGGTTATAAAGCGTCTGTCTTATATCCATAGTATTACCTCTTTATAAAGTATATCATTATAAATAGATTTCCTCAATATTGCTTTTAGCGGCGTTTCGTGTAATAATTCATTTATCGAGGTAGGTTTTATGGGCTGTACGCTTTGCCCGAGAGGGTGTAATATAGAACGCAGTGAAAAGCGGGGCTTCTGCGGCGTTGGAGACACGCTTAAGGTAGCGCGCGCCGCGCTTCATTTTTGGGAGGAGCCCTGCATATCGGGAGAAGAGGGCTCTGGCGCGGTATTCTTTTCAGGCTGTCCGCTTCACTGCGTATACTGCCAAAACCGTGAGATTTCCGGCGGGCGCGCCGGCAAGGAGATAACGGTCATGCGGCTCTCAGAAATATTCTTAGAGCTTCAAGCGAAGGGCGCGAACAATATTAACCTCGTTACTCCCACCCACTATGCCCCGAAGATAAAAAAGGCGCTGAGCCTCGCAAAGGCGAACGGGCTTCGCTTACCCGTCGTTTATAACTGCGGCGGCTATGAAAGCGTCGGGACCCTTAGGTCGCTTGAGGGCTTGATTGACATTTATCTTCCCGATTTTAAGTATTTCTCTCGTTTTCTTTCAAAAAAGTATTCGAACGCGCCCGACTACTTCGAAGTAGCGAAGGCGGCGCTTTTTGAAATGGTGCGGCAGGTGGGTAGCGCATGCTTTGATGAGCGCGGCATTATGACACGGGGCGTTATTGTCCGCCACCTTGTTCTACCGACACACGCAAGTGATTCACTAAAGGTAATTAATTATTTGTATAAGACCTACTGTGATAGGATATATATTTCGATAATGAACCAGTTTACGCCGAATGAGGGGTGCAAAGCCTTTCCCGAGCTTTTTCGCGCGGTTACTGCCGAGGAATACGGTGAGGTAGTTAATTTCGCCGTAAATTTGGGCGTAACAAACGGCTTTACTCAAGAAAGCGGCACGGCAAGCGAAAGCTTTATCCCTCCCTTTGACTGCGAGGGAGTATAGAAAACGTGATATTAACGGAATTAAGCGTTTTCTAATCTTCTTTTAATATTCCGCGCATTTCCTTTTAATTTTTGTTGTGCATAATAAGCTCACAACAAAAAAACAAACGGAGGTACACATTAATGGCACAGAAACTTGAGCAGGTTGAAAAGCTTGTAGAAAAGACAGGAGTAAGCTACAGCGAGGCTAAGGCGGCGCTTGAGCAGGCTAACGGAGATATGCTCGACGCGCTCATCTACCTTGAGGAGCAAGGAAAGATAAGGAAGGAAACGGCTAAGAACGACAATGCCGCCTTCAATACCTATACCACCAACCGCACCTACACAAGCGGCGAGCACAAGGAAAGCAAAACCGCCGAGAACTTTAAGGAAACAACAAAAAGCTTCGGCGAATGGCTTAAGAGCATCTTCGATAAGGGTAACTCAAACTACCTCGAGATGTATCGCGACGGTGAGCGGAAATTCTCCCTTCCTGTAACAGTCTTTGTAATTCTTCTTATCTTCGGCTTCTGGATAGTCCTTCCCCTAATGATTGTGGCGCTCTTCTTCAACTGCCGCTTTCGCTTTTCGGGCAACGAGCTCGGTAAGGAATCGGTGAACAACGCTATGGGCAAGGCGACCGACATCGCAGACGGTATTAAGAGCGAGGTCGTAGAGATAGTAAACAATAACGAGAACAAATAACTTCTCCGAAATAAAGGGGGGGATTCTTCCCCCCTCTTTCGGCTTTTGTGAGGTAGATATGGCTTCTAAAATTCTTATAGTTGAGGACGAGGAAAAGATAGCGCGTTTCGTTGAGCTGGAGCTTCGGCACGAGGGCTATGAGGTGGAAAAGGCGGCTGACGGGAGAACGGGGCTTGAGCTCGCGCTTTCCGGCGGCTTTGAGCTTATCCTTCTCGACATAATGCTGCCCGAGCTAAACGGCATAGAGGTAATTCGGCGTATACGCAAGACCTCGAATGTTCCCGTAATTATGCTCACCGCCCGCGACGCTGTAATGGACAAGGTTTCGGGGCTTGATATGGGTGCGGACGACTACATAACAAAGCCCTTTGCTATAGAAGAGCTTCTCGCGCGAATAAGGGTAATACTTCGCAAGCACGCCGCGAGCGAAAAAGCGGACGGCGGCGCGGTGCTTTCCTGCGGAAGGCTTACAATGGATACCTCCCGTCACACTGTAAAGTACGGCGAGGACGAAATTGACCTTACTAACCGCGAATTCGTAATGCTTAAGCTAATGCTTGAAAACCAACAGATTGTCCTCTCCCGCGAGACCTTCCTTGAGCGGGTCTGGGGCTTCGATTATATGGGTGAAACCAACGTGGTGGACGTGTATATACGCTACCTTCGCAGCAAAATAGACGACGTGTACGGGGTTAACCTTATTAAAACGGTACGCGGCGTAGGCTATGTTATAAAGGACGAGTAGAGTTAATATGGCAAAGAACAGCGAGGTTACAGCAACAGCAAAGCAGATACAGAAGATACAATCGCGCGCGTTTCGCACGGTTATGTTTTTCTGCGGTCTGCTTTTTGTTCTTTTCATCCTTCTTAGCTGGTGCGTTATTCAGGATATCGACTACCTCGGTTATTTCGATTTGTCCGAAATGCTTCATTCCCTTACAAGAAACGTAACCGTCGAAAATCTCTTTACTCGCGCGCCGTTTTCGGTTAACTACACAGTAAGCGCCGCGGGAATGCCGCCGCAAACAACTAACGCCGCGCCGTTTCTGACTATTCTTTTTATTTGCTTAATTATTCTTTCAATCTTTGAGGGTATAGCGCTGCTTATTGCCGAAAGCGCTTCAATGCGAATTACCAACAACAAGCTTAAGCCCCTTTACCGTCTTGCCGAGGCGGCGCAGAAGTTAAACCGTGAGGATTATTCCAATGCGGAGCGAAAGGCGCTCGAAAAGAGCGAAAAAAGCGCGGCGGTAAACGGCTCCTTTGAGACTACGCGGATAGAGTCGCTTGAAAACGCGATAGACAACCTTAAGCCTGAGCGACCAGACGCGGAGATACACACGGGTGACCGTGACCTCGCGGGGCTTGAGGATTCAATTAACAGCCTTCTTACCCGCACACGCAACAGCTACGCCGAGCAGATACGCTTCGTTTCCGACGCCTCGCACGAGCTTCGAACACCTATAGCGGTTATAAAGGGCTACACCGATATGCTCGACCGCTGGGGCAAGCAGGATGAAAAGGTGCTTGAGGAATCAATAGCGGCTATTAAGTCGGAAACCGACCATATGAACAAGCTTGTCGAACAGCTTTTGTTCCTCGCGCGCGGCGACAGCGGAAGAACAAAGCTGACTATAGAGAGATTCTCCCTTTCTACAATGATAAAAGAGGTTTACGACGAATCGGTAATGATAGACGAAAAGCACCGCTGGCGGCTCTCGGCTGATAAAGAGGTTTTCGCTTACGGCGACGCGGCTATGCTAAAGCAGGCGACCCGCATACTTGTGGACAACGCCGCGAAATATACTGGCGAGGGTGAAACTGTTACCCTCAAAGCTGAAACCGATAAGGACGGCGCGCCCGCTATCGTTGTTCAAGACAACGGTATTGGAATTAAGAACAGCGATATTCCACACGTCTTCGAGCGGTTCTACCGTTCAGACGAATCCCGCGGGAAGAAACAGGGTGGCACGGGTCTTGGACTTGCGATAGCGAAATGGATAATTGACCGTCACGACGGTTATTTTGAGGTGCTAAGCCGCGAGGAGTTCGGCACAAGGATAACGATACACCTGCCAAAGAGTCTTCCGCTTACGCCGAAGGCGCAGACTGAATAACTATATCTCGATTTTTACAAGCTACGCTCATAAATACTGCAAATACCTCTGTTTTCCCATCTAAAACGTCAGAAAAGCCCGATTTATATCGGGCTTTTGTCATTTTTTACAGTTGATAAAGCATTTTTTTAGTAATATAATATATAGCGTTGTCGTTTGAAAGGCAAATTGAGGTGACTGATACTATGGAATTTGACGTAATGAACATACTGTTCGACTGCGCGGTCATACTGCTTTCCACTAAGGTGCTCGGTATGGTTACGAGGAAGCTTGGGCTTCCGCAGGTCGTAGGAATGATACTCGCGGGGCTTCTTATTGGTCCCGCTATAGTAAGCAATCTTGGCATAGGCTTTAACGGCATACTAAATCCTAACGAAGCCGAGATGGACGTACTGAAAAGCTTTTCTCAGATAGGCGTTGTCTTTATCCTCTTTTCAAGCGGACTTGAAACTGATTTCAAGGAGCTGAAAAGAAGCGGCGCGGCTTCAACAGCCATAGCCTGCGCGGGTGTGCTTGTGCCCATCTCGCTCGGAACAATAGCTTCGCTTCTGTTTATGGGCGGCTTTGGAGCGGGCTATAGTGACGCGAAGCTTATGAACGCGCTTTTTGTCGGTTGTATTCTCGCGGCGACAAGCGTAGGTATAACGGTGGAAACCCTACGTGAGCTCGGTAAGCTTTCTACCCGCGTAGGTACAACGATACTAAGCGCCGCGATAATCGACGACGTTTTCGGAATAATCGCGCTGAGCATTATAACGGGAATAAACGGCGGCGGAAACATATGGATAACAGTATTAAAAGCGGTTGGCTTCTTCGCGTTTACAATAGGTCTTGGGCTTATTCTTCGCCGTTGTTTCAAATGGCTCGTTAAGGTCTACCCACATAAGCGCCGCACAAGTATCTTCGCTCTTTCAATGTGCTTGCTTTACGCCTTCTGCGCCGAGAGGTTCTTCGATATAGCGTCGATAACGGGCGCGTATATGGCGGGGCTTATGCTAAGCGGACTTGAGGACACCTCCTTCGTTGACCGCAAGGTGGTCGTAAGCGGATATATGATTTTCACCCCTATGTTCTTCGCGTATATAGGAATCAGCGCCGATTTTAGCCACTTCTCCGCTTCGGGTATTATCTTCGCGCTCGTATTTGTGGCGGCAGGTATTATAGGAAAGGTTTTCGGTTGCGGACTTACCGCGAGCGCGTTTAAGTATAAACCAAAGCAGTCGCTCGCGATAGGTTGCGGAATGATAGCGCGTGGCGAGGTCGCGCTCGCTGTATACGCGGCTGGACAAAGCCTTATTTATTATGAGGGCGGGGTGCTAAAAGGAATTGACCCGTTGGTCGCTACGATTTGCTTAATTATTGTTTCTTCTATTCTATGCCCGATTCTTTTGAAGCTTGTGTTCAACTCGGGGCTTCCGACTATCTCTACAGGAGAAAAGGAGCGCAACGTCTCAATTTCGTCTG
>CAYWJF010000023.1:0-20892 GCA_964458545.1 uncultured Oscillospiraceae bacterium
CCGAGGTGAAGCGCGCCGCAACGACCATAGCCGCGAAGGCGCTTAGGAACGCCATGTTAACATACGCCGCGAAGTAAATCTTGTTGGTGTTAATACCCGAAAGCTTCGTAGCCTTTTCGTTTCCGCCGAGAGCGTAGAAGTGGCGTCCGAAGGTGGTTTTCGAGGTGATATACGAATAGATAAGTATTATTGCGCCGAGCCAAAGAAGAATGTAAGGTATGCCTTTATAGCGCGCAAGCTGATACATAACAGCCATAATCGCTATGGAGATAATGGCAAGTCTTCCCGCCATGCTAAGGGTATTCTCTGTCTCGTAGCCCTTACGCTTTTTATTAATATTTCCGAAAATTGTAGTTAGAATGTATACCGCGCAAGCGATTATGCCTGCGATAATGCAGGACCACATCATTGCGGGAGCGCCCGTTGCGGGGTCAGATTGAATGTCAAGACCGGGGATATACACATAGTCGTTGAACATCGAAAGGAACTCCTCGGGGAAACCCGATATGGTAAGTCCGCCGAGCATAGACTGCGCAAGTCCCCTAAAGAGCAGCATGCCCGCAAGGGTAACGATAAACGGTGGTATGCGCACATACGCTATCCAGAAGCCCTGCCATACACCGATTACAACACCTACGAGAAGGCATATGCCCATAACGAGGTACATATTCCAGTGCAGCTGCGCCATAAGTACGCCCGCTATTGCGCCGACGAGGCAGACAATAGAACCGACTGAAAGGTCGATGTTACCGCCCGTGAGTATACATAACAGCATACCGACGGCAAGGATAACGACGTAAGAGTTCTGAATAATCAGGTTGTTAATGTTCTGGGGAAGAATCATTCTGCCGCCCGACTTAATCGTGAAGAATAAATAGATAAGTACGAGCGCGATAATCATTGTGTTTTTAAGAAGAAAACCGCCTGTTTTCTTCATAAGCGGGCTTTGGAAGAAGTTGTTGTTCTTCTTCTTTGCGCCCTTCGCCGTCGCTACGGCGACTGACTCATTGTTTTTCATTTTCCTCGTCTCCTTTACTTGATAAGAGAATCTTCGACATAATAAGCTCCTGCGTCGCTTCCTCCGCCTTAAACTCGGCAACCATCTTGCCCTCGTTCATAACGTAGATTCTGTCGCACATACCGAGTATTTCGGGCATTTCGGAAGAGATTAACACTACCGATTTTCCCGCGCTTACAAGGTCGTTGATTATGCAGTATATCTCGTATTTTGCGCCGACGTCTATGCCGCGCGTCGGCTCGTCCATTAGGAATATATCGGGGTCCGCGAACATCCATTTCGCAAGAAGCACCTTCTGCTGGTTTCCGCCTGAAAGGTTTCCGACGTTCTGCTCAACAGTCGGGCACTTTGTTCCGAGCTTATCCTTAAATTCCACCGCTACTTTGTATTCGTAGTCTCCGTCGATAACGCCGCGCTTGCTTATTTTATCAAGCCGCGCAAGCGTAGTGTTTACGCGTATCGGGTTTGAAAGGATAAGTCCGTTGCCCTTGCGGTCTTCCGTCGCGTAGGCAAGCCCGTGCTTTATCGCGTCGCGGGAGCTTTTCAGATGAACGTTTTTACCGTTTATCTTAAGTTCACCGCTTATCTTGGAGCCGTAGCTCCTTCCGAAAAGGCTCATGGCAAGCTCGGTGCGCCCCGCGCCCATAAGTCCCGATATTCCGACGACCTCGCCCTTTTTCACCTTAATCGAAACGTCATCTACGACCTTTCTTTCGGTGTAAAGCTCGTGGTGTACCGTCCAGTTGTTTACTTCAAGCACAACCTCGCCGTCGGTGTTTCTCGTTCTTTGCGGGAAGCGCTGGGTCAGCTCACGTCCGACCATGCCCTTAATTATTCTGTTTTCGTCGATTGCGTCCTTAGCTCTGTCGAGAGTTTCTATCGTCGCGCCGTCGCGTATAATGGTTATCTTGTCCGCGACGTAGGAAATCTCGTTAAGCTTATGGGAAATAAGTATCGAGGTCATGCCCTGCTTCTTAAACTCCTTCAAGAGGTCGAGAAGCTTTCTCGAATCCGACTCGTTGAGCGACGCTGTCGGCTCGTCGAGGATAAGAAGCTTAACCTTCTTTGCAAGCGCCTTCGCTATTTCAACCATCTGCTGCTTGCCGACGCCTATATCTTTAATAAGCGTGTGCGAGGACTCCTTCAAGCCCACCTTGCGCAGCAGCTTGTCCGCATCGTTATAGGTTTTATCCCAGTCGATAGCGACGCTTGACCCCTGTTCGTTTCCGAGAAAAATGTTTTCGCCGATTGTAAGGAAGGGAACGAGCGCGAGCTCTTGGTGGATAATAACTATACCGAGCTTTTCGCTGTCCTTTATTCCCTTGAACTTACAAAGTTTGCCCTCGAAGAAGATTTCGCCCGAATATGTACCGTACTCGTAAATACCCGAAAGTACGTTCATAAGGGTGGATTTTCCCGCGCCGTTTTCACCGACAAGCGCGTGTATTTCGCCGCGCTCAACCTGAAGGTTGACGTTATCGAGCGCCTTAACGCCGGGAAACTCCTTCGTAATCTCCTTCATTTCAAGAATTATGTCTTTCAAATTTTCTCCTCCCTTCAAGAAAATCCGCAGTTTATTCAACTATGCCGCGTCTTTCTTTTTACCGCGACACACTTGAATAGCTGCGAGATTTAAATGCGGGCGGGCGGTACAACCGTCCGCCCGCATTTTTTGTTTTCAGTTAGCTTAAGTAATTAAGCAAGCTGGTCGGCAGTGTAGTAGCCCGAGTCGATAAGAAGCGCTTCGTAGTTGTTGATGTCAGCAAATACGGGGTCGCAAGCGAATGTCGGGATTATGCCAGTGCCGTTGTCATAGGTCTTCGTGTCGTTTACGTCAACAGTTGCGCCGGAGAGAATCTGGCCAACCATCTTAACGGTCTGCTCAGCAAGAGTACGGGTGTCCTTGAAGATGGACATCGACTGTGTGCCAGCGAGAATGTTCTTAACGGAAACGATATCGCAGTCCTGACCGGTTACTACGGGGTAATTGCCGGTGTAGGAGCTTACGAGAGCAGTAGCAACGCCCTGAGCTGTAGAGTCGTTAGAGCAGAGCCAAGCGTCGAGCTGTGTGCCGTCAGCATAGTAGGAAGCAAGGATAGCCTCAGCGCGTGTCTGAGCTGTCTCGGAGCTCCAAGCAGCTGTTGCAACGTCAGCAAAAGCGGTCTGGCCGGATACTACTGTGAGTGTGCCGTTGTCGATGTACTTCTGGAGAACATCTACAGCGCCCTGATAGAAGAACAGCGCGTTGTTGTCGCCGGGGTCTCCGCCGGTAAACTCGATGTTGTACTTTCCGCCGTCGGCGAGCTTAAGTGTATCTTCAACATACTGGCCCTGAATTGTGCCAACCTTGTAGTTGTCGAATGTTGCATAATAGCTTACAGCGTCGGTGTCCATAAGGAGACGGTCATAAGCGATTACGGGGATGTTGGCGGTCTTAGCGTTTGCAAGAACCGCACCGAGGGAGTTGCCTTCGATAGCAGCGATAACGAGAACGTCAGCGCCGTTGGCTATCATGTTTTCAACCTGGCTAACCTGTGTGTTAACTTCGTTGTTGGCGTACTGAAGGTCTACTGTGTAACCAGCAGCTTCAAACTTCTCCTTCATGTTGGCGCCGTCCTGGTTCCAACGCTGAAGGTCCTGTGTCGGCATCGAGATACCAACGACTTTTTTGTCATCAGCAGGAGCCGCTGTTCCACCGCCGCCAGCGCAAGCCGCGAACGAAAGAACTAAGCAAAGAGCTAATACTACGCAAATAATCTTTTTCATGTACTTTTCCTCCATATAAATTGTGTTGCTGCCTTGTGGCATTGATAACAAGATAACATAACAAACGACGAAACAAAATGGTTAAAAAACACAATAAACCGTATATTATTGTTCTATTTGTTTTTCGGTGCTGTGCTATAAGCATTTTTTTGTTCTGCTTATTTCTTCCAAAGATAAAAAAATGCTGTTATCTCACAAAAAACGCGGGGAAAACACTATCTCCCCGCGTTTTTGTTACTATTTATATGTTAATTTACGTTTAAATAGACCTCTTCGCGTCTATGGAAGCCGCCGTCGATAATTACCTCGTCAATATTGTCCTTAGTTACCATTATCGGCTCAAGCTTTACAAAAGGCACGTCAATCGCGCCGTTATTTATCGTAAATTCCGTTTTGGGCATACTGCCCTTTATTAATAGCACCGTGCATTCCGCCGCCTGCCGCGCAAGCTTATCGACGGGCTTGTATACGGTCATAGTCTGCGTTCCCTCAACTATTCTTTGGCAAGCGGCAAGCTCCGCGTCCTGCCCAACAAGGGAAACCTTACCCGCGAGCCTATGCTCGGACAGGGCGATTACCGCTTGGCTCGCGAGGTCGTCGTTGCCGCAGTGAACGCCGCTGAACACAATTCCGTCCTCTATCGCGTCGCTAACAAAGCCGTAGGCGGTTTCAGCGAGCCACCCGTCGGCGTAATCGAGCCGCGCGACGCGAAGGGTGCTTTTCGATATTACATTATCGAAGCCCTTCTTTACCTCCGAAACATTCTGGTCGGTCTGCGAGCCGCAGATGCTGATAATGCTTGTGTTTATCGGTGTGCTTTCCACCAACGCCTCAGCCATAAGCTCACCTACTCGCTCGTTATCAAAGGAGATATACAAATCGACGTCCGCGTTCATTACAAGCCTGTCGTAAGCAACTACATAAATCCCCGCCTCTCTCGCGCGTGCCACCGCGTCGGAAAGAGCGTAGCAGTCTATCGCCACGATAACGATAGCGTCTACCTTTTTTTGAATAAAGTAATCTATCTGCGAAATCTGCTCCTCGATATCGCCGTTCGCGTTCTGGACGTTTACCGTAGCGCCAAGCTCGTTCGCGGTGGAGACAAATACGTCGCGGTCGCGCTGCCAGCGCTCAATTAGAAATGAGTCGAACGAAACGCCGATAAGTATCTCGTCGTCGTCTGTGTCCACCTTTGTTTGTCCGCCCTCGGTTCCCGCACAGCCCGTAAAAAGAAGCACGGCGATAAGCAGAAGCGCCGCAAGTATTTTAGCTTTTTTCATATTAACCCTCCCGCTCGCCGTTATCGCGGTACTCTGTCGGAGTTACTCCCTCTACCTTTTTAAAGAGTCTGCTGAAATAGTTGGGGTCTCCGTAGCCCACCTTGGCGCAGATTTCTTTTATACTCAGGTTCTCTTTTTTTAGAAGCTTCTTCGCCGCGCCTATACGCTTTTGCGTTATATACTCGATATAGTTGCTGCCTGTGTTGTCCTTGAAAAGCTTACTTAAGTAGTACGGGCTTACGAAAACCTCGCGCGAAACATCCTCAAGGGTAATGTCTCGGCTGTAGTTCTTGTCGATAAACGCCTTTGCGTCCTTAATAGTGGCGTTTATCTTTTCGTCCTCCTTATCGGCTATCTTGCGGACGTTTTCAGTAGTTTTTCTTATATACCACTCCTTAAGCTCCTCGTAGCTTTTGAAGCCGAGCACCGTTTGCATATAATCGTCGCGGTCCAAAAAGCTGTAGCTGTCGCCCGATTCAAAGAACACCGTATACTCGGTACGCATAATAAATTCGAGAACCTTAAGCTTAATTGACATCTCGTGCTCGGGATATCTTTCGACCATCCAGTCGAAGAAGCTCTCCGAATCCCTCATAGCCGCGGCGACGTCGCCCTTAGCAATCATCTCCTCAAGGTGACGCTCAAGCGCTATCGGGTAGCCGTCCTCATAACCGCGCGCAAGGGACAGGTCGTTATAGTGGGAAACCACGCCCTTGCAGAGCTTTACCGCCTTAACCGCCTCGCCGTAGGATTTACATAGCTCGCCTACGGGCACGGTAGTACCAATTCCGAGGCGGCACTCCACACCTATCTTGTCCTCTATTTTATGTGTAAGCACCCTGCCCTTTTCTATTAGGTGTAAACGTTCAAAGTATTCGTCACGCGGCTCCGCGCAGGGATAAACAAAGATAATGCGGTTCACCATGGGCGGACCCACAATGCTGTCGAACGATTCCTTTACCAGCTCGCGAACGGTGGAGTAAACCTCGGTCATTTTGAAATCGAGGTCAACGAGGTCGAACTTTTCCCTGCCGCTTATCTCAAGCACCATAACGGCGCCGCAGGGCTTTTCAAGGCAGAGCAGCTTGTATATTCTATCGTAAGCCTCGGCGTCGTCGCTTTGCGCCGTAAGCATATATACGAAGCTGTTCTCCAGAACGGGTATCATATTCTCCAGCCGTTCCTTGTTTTTCAGCGCCGCGTTCTTCTCGCGCCTTTCCTTATCCACCCGCTCTATAGCCTTAGTAAGCGCGTCGGTAACAACCGTTCGGTTTATAGGCTTAGTCAAAAACTCGAAAACTGAAATGTTTATTGATTCCTTTGCGTACTCAAACTTATCGTACGCCGTCATAACGATAAAGATAATGTTCGGCTTCATACGGCGCATCTCGCGCATAGCGTCAATGCCGTTAATGCCGGGCATATGAATATCCATCACCGCTATGTCGGGGCGGAAGGTCTCGCAAAGCTCTATAGCTCCGCGCCCCGTTTTCGCCACCGCCGTCTCGCAGATACCGGGGAGGTTCTTGTTGATTATGAACTGCAGCGCGTCGGTCTCGATGCCCTCGTCGTCCGCAAGCAAAATCTTATACATTCTGTTCCTTCTCCTTCGGAATAAATATACTTACCGCCGTACCCGTGCCCGGTCCGTCGCTTGCTATCGAGAAAACGTCATTTAAGCCGTAAAAGAGCCGAAGTCTGTCTATAACGTTTCTTATTCCCGTGCTGCGCTTACCCTTCGGGCGTTCGTCTACCTTGTCGTTCGCGGGACTATGCATAACAGCGTCAATCTCCTGCTCGGTCATTCCTTTGCCGTTGTCCGCCACGGTAACCTCAAGCCGACCGTCGCTCTCCTTTACGCTGAGCGAAACGCACTTCTTACCGACCATCTCGTGAAGCCCGTGGTTAATGGCGTTTTCCACCAATGGTTGAAGCACAACGCCGGGCATAACCACCCGCTCCACCTCAGCCTCTATAGTCTTTTTGTAGTCTATTTCGTTTGAAAAACGCACATTAATTATGTGAAGATAGGTTTCCACCTGCTCTATCTCCTCGGCGAGGGTTGAGGTTTCGCCCGTGCGTTTTACGTTGTATCTAAAGAAATCCGCAAGCTTCTCGATAAATAGACAAGTCTTTTCCGCCCCCTCCATCATAGCGAGCTGCTCGCCCGCGTTAAGGGTGTTATATAGGAAGTGCGGGTTAATCTGCGACTGGAGGAATATCAACTGGGCTTCCTTAAGTCCGTTCTCCATACGCAGCTGGTTTTCCTTTAGCCTGCTTTCGTTTTCTATCTGCTCCTTCTCGTGCTCTACATAGGTGTTAAGGCTTTTAATCATCTTATTGAAAGCGTTCGCCATTATGCCGACCTCGTCGTTAGAGTTCACCTCGATAAAGTCGATATCGAAATCTCCTCGCCCCACCTGTTCGCTTTGCTTTGCAAGCTTGGTAAGCGGGCGGGTTATTGTACCCGACAAGAGCCATAGAACAAGCATATCCGCGGCGATAGCAGATACAAGAATTATTGTACTAAAGGTTTGCAGATACTTAAGCGACTGGTGAAGAACCCCGTAGTTTTCGGAGTTGTTCTGAAACTGTCTGTTGTTGAGGTCAGCTATATACGCCTTTAAGTAGCGGTGAAGCTCGGTTGCGTCATCATAAAGCAGACGGTAGCTTTCAACGTCGCGTCCGCGCTTGGCGTTAACCGCCTCCTCGGTAAGGGTTAAATACCGCAGCGACATATTCTTTATATTCTTTTCGCTGAGCTTAGGATAGTTATCGGTAGTCAGGGTGTTTAGTCCGTCGGTCTGGTTGCGGTAATCCTGCCCCGCGCGGTAGTAGCTGTCCAGCGCGTCGGTGCTCTTGGTGCTAAGATAAGAATACATATTATCCTGTACCTCGTCGAGCGAAACCAAAAGGTCGTTTAAGCTTACATTGCTACCGTAAACCTCGTCGATAGTGCCGATAACGCTGTTAATGCGCACCTGCATAAAGACGTTAATTATTACAACAAGCACCATAGTAAGCGCGAAGACGAGGGTAAGCTTCGTTCTTATTGAAGCTTTGGTGAGACTTTCAAAGAATTTTTTTGTCATTGTTCTTCCGCCTCCCCCTTCTTCATTTCAGAAAGGTAGCGGTCAACGTTTTCCGAGGTAATAACGTTAAGGCTTCCCACGGCGTAATCGTTGGTACGTCCGCTGACCACGCATTCATATAACGCGACGCAAGCGCCACGGCCTATCTCTTTGGAGTCAACCGAAACGGTCGCTTGAATTATTCTTTTCTTTACGGCGTTAAGGATATCCTCGGAATCGTAATAGCCGAGAATGGAAACCGAGCCGACCATATTGTAGTCAACCACCGCTTGAAAAGCGCAAAGGGTGTTTGTTGAGTTAAGGCAGATTAAAACGTCGGGCGCACCCTCGGGGCTTACGATAAGCTCTCTTATCGCTTCCTCGGCGCTAAAGGCGTTCTGGTTGTCTATTGTCACTATATCCACCGAGGTTTCCGTCGGACCGCCATAGCCGTCCACCGTTTCGACTATACCGGAGAATATTATGTTCTGGTCGTTAGCCGCCGCCTCGCTGTCAAAAAGCACGGTAACCTTTAAAGACCTATCATTTTCCCTTGAAGCGGCGTCTTCGTTAAACGCGTCAAGGCTGTGGCTTCTGTCGTTTTCCGTAATTATCTTTAAAACCTGTTCACCATATATAAGACCCAAATCGTAGCTGTTGTAGCCCATAAAGCCCTGCCGCTCGCTTCCAAGAGCGTCGGAAATAAGGGTGATAACGGGTATTCCCCGCTCCACCGCCTCATTTATCAGCTCCGCCATTTCAGGCGAGCCGTCAGGCCGTACAAGTATTCCGTCTACCGATTCCTCTATAGCGGCGCGCATAAGCTCGGGAGCGGAGAATTCCTCGGAAAGCTCCCTTCCTACCCACTCCACATACGCGTCTACCTCGCCTGCGCTCACGTTCGCTGCGTTCCATACGGAAATCCAGAACGGGTCGTCGTAATCTGGCGAGATGAGCGCGAAATGATATTTATAATACTTCGGCTCAAAGGTTTCGGTTTCTGTCAGCGATTTATCTATAAGCCGCTGGAAAAGCACGGCGCTTAGAACGGTAGTAAGTATCAGCACAATAACAGCCGCCGCCGAAATTAGCGTAAGCGACCTGCTGCTGAGCTTTGTGTCCTTCATTCTAACGCCCCCTTTTATCAAATAATAGCATATCAACTTTTATTTTGTAAAACCGTAAGGAACAATTAGCATTTTTGTGCTATATTTTCCTTTAATTTATGCTTGAAAACAATAATTCCCCGCGAAGCTCCCGCGGGGAAAACATATTATACAATAGGAAAGAGAATTCTCGCGAGATACACGACCACCGAAAGGGTAAAGGGGCATATAAGCATACAGCTAAGTATCGTCTGTGCCGTATAATTCGCTTCGTTGTCACACTCGGCAGCTACCAGAGCCACCATAAGCGCTGAGGGCACCGACGAGGAGATAAGAAGCACCTGACCCAACAGCCCGTCTATTCCGAAAAGCTTAATTAAAAAGAACGCTATTATGGGGCAGACAATCAGCCGTGAAAGATTTGACAGAAGGCTGTCGAAACTAAAGCTTTTAAGCTTAGAGCCTGAGAACTGAATACCGAGCGCGACGAGCGAAATCGCCACCATAGCGTCACAGGCGAACTCAGCGCTCGGCCAAAGGAAGAAGGTAGTAAAGTCGTACGGCACCGCCTTCATAATGAAGACAAGCGGAATTACATATATTATCGGCAGCTTCAGCAGTCGTTTAATGATATCCTTAACGCTGCCCTCTCCGCTCGCGTTCAAAGCGTAGCAGCTCGGGGTGGTAATTAGCGACTGCATAGACAGAACTATGGTCTGCACCGCTACGGCAAAGGTCAAGTAAATCGCCTCGCCGTCAACAAGGAAGGGCGGCTTGGAGAAAACAAGTATAATAAGCGGCAAGCCGAAGTTCCCCGAATTAAAGAACATCTGAGTTTCGACGAACGCCGCTGTTCTTTCGCGGGGAAAACTACGAAGCTTTGAAATAAGAAGACCCACCGCGCCGCAGATAAGAACAAACGCTACTGAAAATAGAAGCGTTTTTAACAGCGAGAGGTCAAAGTCCGCCTTATAAAGCCGCACAATAACGTTGCCGGGTATCAGCACGTCAATCAGCACGGCGCTTAGCGTCTTAACGTCCATATGTCTAAGCTTGCCGATAATGAAGCCTACTATAATAAGCAGAAACATCGGCGCTATATTGTTTGCGAGAATGTAAAGAAAGATTTCCATATCTGCTCCGTTTCCTTTACAATATGATAGCACAACGGCGCTTTCCGCACAATAAAAAAACTGCTTGTAAAAACTGCCGAAAAAAAACGGTGCCGCATAAGCGGCGCCGTTTCTAATTACTGCTCAATTGAACAGCAGTTCTTTCCTTTTTCCTTCGCTTTATACATCTCGCTGTCCGCGCGGGCTATGAGCGACGCGCAGTTGTTGTCAGTCTCGTTCGGCGCCGCTATCGCAACGCCTATGCTCGCGGAAAGGTTCTTCTTCTTTATAGCGGTTTTGATTTCCAATCTTCCTATAGCTTCAAGCAGACCGTTCGCTATCGCTTCAACCTGCTCACGCTTTTTAACCGTGAACGCCGCCACGAATTCCTCGCCGCCGTAGCGGAAGATAACGTCGCTCGTTCTTTTAAAGCTTTCGCCGAGCGCGCTTGCCACGTCTTTAAGCGCCTCGTCGCCGCAGCTGTGCCCGTAGGTGTCGTTATAGAATTTAAAGTCGTCAATATCTATCATCATTACCGCGCAGTATTCCCTGTTTCTCACCGCAGAGGAAATCGCCTGCTCAAGCCGTTCAAAGCCGCCGCGCCTATTAAGAAGCCTCGTGTGGTAATCGGTCATACTGTCTGACAAAAGCTTTCTTACAAGGGCTATGTAGCTTCTGCTCACAACTCGGCTTATGAAGAAAGCGCAGACCGATACCGCGGCAAGACAAACAGCGTACTTCATATTGTAGTGAAAATAAATGCCCGCCGCCACATTACAAATAGTATATATTATAGCTACATATACGCTCTGCTTAAGTGTAAAGATAGGAAAAAGCGCGAGCATTAGGCATAGCAGTATAGCGTTGAAGGGCAGCTCGTTATTGATATCGCCAGCGATAAAGGGAGTCATTCCGACGCATAGCGCCGCCCAGTAGCACATATAAAGCGGCGTGCGCAGAAACTCCAGTAGCTGTCCGTTTATAAGAAGCACCGTCAGCGGATACACTACGGCGCTGAAAATAAGTATAGCCGAGCCTGTTCGGAGAACGCCCTCAATTTTACAGTTCAGTCCAAACAGATTTAGCGACTGTATTATTAGCACCGCGGCGCAGCAGATGCACGCCCGCTGCCTGTTAAGATACAAGCAGTGGCGGCGCAGCTCACCGTCGGTTTCGTTTACACACTTTTTTGAAATAGCTTTACTCATCTTTCCTTTCGCGCTCCTGCAGCGCGGTTTTCCTTTCAAAATAACAAAGCGCCGACTAAAAGCCGACGCAAAAACACCTTTTGTGTTGCAGCTGGCAGCCAGCGTCGATGACGGTGAGGCCCTATAGCTTTGCGTCGGCAGACTTTCGTCTGTTTTGCCAAATATTCATTGATTTCTTATGGCATTATAACCTATTGTCGTTTATTTGTCAATCTCTTTTGCTTGACACTCTTTTCTTTATATGGTAAGTTATTAATAATAAAGAAAGTGTTCCTGATGAGGGAGTAGTTGGCGCGCCCTTCGGCGTGTTTCAAGTCAACATCACGACCGCTTCGCGGTCCGGCTTGAATTAAATGACAAGACTCATGTGTAGTTTATCAAACGGTAAAACTATACACGGGCCTTTTTTAATAATTTAACAGGAGTTTTGAAATGAAGTATTATTGCGAAGACGCGAAGCAGGTGCTAACAGAGTTCGACACGCAAGAGAATGGTCTTTCCTCGGCGGAAGCCGCACGTCGGCTTGAAAAGAACGGAAAAAATAAGCTGGACGAGGCAAAGAAGACCCCCATTATTGTCCGCTTTTTACAGCAGATGACAGACCCTATGATAATAATTCTGCTCGTCGCCGCTCTCGTTTCGGGCGTAACGGCGGTGTATTCGGGCGAAAGCTTTACCGACGTTATTATCATTCTTGTTGTCGTACTCATTAACGCGGTGCTTGGCGTTTACCAAGAAAACAAGGCTGAAAAGGCTATCGAGGCGCTTCAGGAGATGGCGGCGGCTACCTCAAAGGTTCTGCGCGACGGCAAGCTCACGGTAGTAAAGAGCGAGGAGCTTGTGACGGGCGACGTTATTATCCTCGAAGCGGGCGACGCTGTTCCCGCCGACGCGAGGATTATAGAAAGCGCCTCATTAAAGATTGAAGAGGCGGCGCTTACGGGCGAAAGCGTGCCCGTCGATAAGATGATAAGCGTGCTGGGGCTTCAAAAGGGCGCGGACGACGTGCCTCTCGGCGACCGCAAAAATATGTGCTATATGGGCAGCACCGTTGTTTACGGTCGCGGCAAGGCTGTTATAGTGGCGGCGGGTATGGATACCGAGATGGGCAAGATAGCCGACGCTATCGCTATGACCGCGGATGAGAAAACGCCGCTCCAGCTCAAGCTTTCGCAATTAAGCAAGGTTTTAAGCTACCTTGTAATAGGTATCTGTGTGTTTATCTTCGGCTTTAGTCTGCTTCGCGCGGGCTCCTTCGACGGAAAGGTTATCCTCGACACCTTTATGGTTGCGGTCAGCCTCGCCGTCGCGGCTATCCCCGAGGGACTCGCTACGGTAGTAACTATTGTGCTTTCTATAGGCGTAACAAATATGAGTAAGCGCAACGCCATTATCCGCCGCCTTACAGCGGTGGAAACGCTCGGCTGCGCGCAGATAATCTGTTCGGATAAAACGGGAACGCTCACCCAGAACAAGATGACCGTGGTGGAGCATTACGGCGAGGACGAAAAGCTGCTTGCTACAGCTATGGCGCTTTGCTCCGACGCTGTTCTCGGTGACGCCGGCGAAGCTAAGGGCGAGCCCACCGAGGCGGCGCTCGTCAACTACGCAAGCTCGCTTTCACTCGCGAAGGACGAGCTTTCTTCCGAGCTTCCCCGCGTGGGCGAGGCACCCTTCGACAGTATGAGAAAGATGATGTCCACCGTCCACAAGAAGGACGATACGCTGTATATCCAGTATACAAAGGGTGCGCCCGACGAGGTACTAAAGCGCTGCGACAGCTATCTGCTTAACGGAAAGCCCGCCGCGCTTGACGATAAGACAAGGGACGCTATACTTTCCGCAAATAAGGAGATGGCGGACAGGGCGCTTCGCGTTCTTCTCGCGGCAAAGAAGAACTATGACAGAATGCCCGATGATTTTTCGCCCGAGGCTCTTGAAAACCACCTTTGCTTTGTCGGTCTCGTAGGTATGATTGACCCCGTGCGCGACGAGGTAACCGAGGCAATTGAGAAGTGTCGCGACGCAGGAATACGTCCCATTATGATTACGGGCGACCACCGTGACACCGCCGCGGCGATAGCTATGCAGCTCGGCATTATTTCCGACCCGTCGGAAGCTATAACGGGCGCGGAGCTTGATAAGATATCGGACGAGGACTTCTACAACGACATAGCGCGGTACAGCGTTTACGCCCGCGTTCAGCCCGAGCATAAATCACGGATAGTAAAAACGTGGAAGGAACGCGGTTATATTACAGCTATGACCGGCGACGGCGTCAATGACGCGCCCTCCATTAAAACCGCCGATATCGGCGTTGGTATGGGCATTACAGGCACCGATGTTACGAAGAACGTCGCGGATATGGTGCTTGCGGACGACAACTTCGCCACGATAGTGGGCGCCGTGGAAGAGGGGCGTAGAATCTACGACAACATAAGAAAATCTATTCAGTTCCTACTCGCCTCCAATATGAGCGAGGTGTTAAGCATCTTCACCGCTACCTTTCTCGGCTTTACCGTTCTTAAGCCTATACACCTTCTTTGGATTAATCTCATTACCGACTGCTTCCCCGCCCTCGCGCTCGGTATGGAGAAGGCGGAGCGCAACGTTATGAGAAGAAAGCCCCGCTCCTCCTCAGACGGTATCTTTTCGGGCGGCGTCGGAGCGGATATCGCTTATCAGGGCGTACTCATAACCGCTGTAACGCTCGCCGCTTACTTTATTGGTCACTTCCTTGAAAGCGGCGTTTGGGAGATTACGAACAGTCCCGACGGTATGACAATGGCGTTCCTCACTATGAGTATGGCGGAAATCTTCCACAGCTTCAATATGCGAAGCCAGCGAAACAGCGTCTTCTCGCTTAAGACCCAGAACGCCGTGCTATGGGGCGCCGGCGCAATGAGCCTCGTTCTTACAACCGCCGTTATCTATGTGCCGTTCCTCGCGAACGCCTTTAGCTTTGAGGAGATAAGCCTTCTTGAATATGGCGTTGCTATGGCTCTCGCCTTCTCGGTAATTCCTATAGTTGAGCTTGTAAAGCTTATTCAGCGCGCCGCTATGAAACGCGCCACAACGAAAAACAACTAATTCAAAATAATTTAGAGCGCTCGGTATATAACCGAGCGCTCTTTTATGTTGCATTTTCTTTGCAGAATTTATAATACTCGTTTACAAGACTTCTGTAGCCGCAGCTTTTGAGGGTTTCGTAGCTTGTTTTGAAATTCGCTTTACTGTGCTTGCCAGTAACAATGTAGCGCATATTCTCCTGCATATATAGGTCAATCTCGTGAAGCGCGCGGTCTGTCGAGATAAGCGGGAAGAACCAGCGGGACCATGTAAACTCGTCCTCGTCGTCGCCACCGAAAAACTTTTTATTAAAAGCTCTCGCGAATGCCGAAAGCGCCCTTTCGTCGGGAGCGTTTTTCCTCAGCTTCCAGCGGTACAACGCCCTTGCCTTACGTCTTATCTTGCCCTTCGCCTTTATAACCGTCGCGCGCGCTATGTCCGTAACGCCGCAAGCATACTCGATACCGAGATATTCCCACTTCTCCCTCGGCTCGAAGCGGCGCTCCTTCTTTTCGTTGACCGCAAGCGAGTAATTTGCGAGAAAGCGTTTTATATACCGTTCTTCTTCCTCTGTTTTCGCTTTAGTTTCGGCAAAAACAATTATATCGTCCGAGTACCTTCCGTAGAGAGTTCCCTGCTCTTCGAAATGCCTGTCAAGCGCCGAAAGGTAGACGTTCGCAAGGAAAGGCGACACGGGTGTGCCCGCCATAGCTCCGCGCTTCTCCGAAACCACCTCGCCCTCCAGCAAAGCCTTGTCAAGCGTAAGTAGGCTCTCGAAAAAGAGGTACAGCGGACGGTCGTCAGTAAACAGCTTTTTTAAAATTTCTAAGAGCCGTATAACGTCTATACTGTTAAAGTAGTTGCTTATATCCAGCTTGTAGCCATACATCTCGTCAATTCCCTCAGCCGACGTAAAGCGCCTTATCGCCGCCTTCGCGCCGAGGTCGCGCCTAAAAGAATAGAGGTTTCCGCACATTCTACCGTCATACTTATACAGCAAAAACGCGAGCAGCTTAAGTACGGCGTTTTCGTCGTCCGAAAAGGAGTAAACCACACGCTTTTTATCGGTGCCCTGCTTGTTGATATATTTCTTTTCCGGTATTGAAAAGTCGTAATCGCCCCGTACAAAAGCATCTCCAAATTTTATATATCGCCGCTCCTTTATGAAGCCGTCAAAAAAAAGCGCGTCTTTCTTTGAAAAATGCGCTTTCTCTGTTTTGTATTCATAAAAGGCGTCCCACACCGCGCGGTCGCCGACTAAATAAAGCAAGCTCAAACGCTTTACCACCTTTTTAAGAAAAAGAGAGGGAAAGTGCTTTGAAGGCAGCGTTGCTGACACCGGACTGAACAAACGCGAGCCACCCGCACGGCTTTTTTGCCGCGTTCGCTTCGCCCAACCACGAGTACAAAAATTGCGCCAAGGCGCAATTCTTGCGTTTCCCTCTCTTATTTCACGGGGTTTATAGGAAGCTCTTTATGCGCGAGGCAACGTAGCTTCTCTCGTTTTCCATATGCGTGTAAAAGTTAATGAAGGCGACGTTGGAATTTAGCGCGTTCGCCTTCGCGTTCTTAAACGCGGCGTTATTGTCGCGGTTATGGGGGGTAAGCATTATTACTGCCGCCGTTCTGCCGCCGTTTATTAGGGCATAGTCGTAAGCCTTGCAGGGCGCGCCCGTTATACCGAGCGATTGCGCCGAGGCGTTCTTCCTTACCTCGTACGAAGCAAAATCCGACGCGAGTATCTCGTCAAACTGCTTTACAAGCTCCGCGTCCGTAAGCGGCGCAGACGAACCGACCGACGCTTGCGAGGGCGCTACCGTAGTCGTTGCCGCCGCCGAAGCAGAGGCGCTGTCGCTCCCGTCAAGGTCTATACCCGTCGCCTTCTCAAGGCTGTCGGTAAGCGCGTCACCGAGCTTACTGCCTATAGACTTGCCGAGCTCGTTCACGGCGCCTCTTGTAAGCCTGTCTAAAAGTCCCATATGCTCCTCCTTTATTCTTCTGCAATTATGGTTTCATAATACACAATTAAATCCAAAAATACAACCCATATTTCCGTTAGGTAGCGCTTAGCCGTTCTCGCTCTTCGCCGCTTCCAGCTCAAGCACCTTTTGAAACTGGGTTTCATACAGCTCCTTGTATATCCCGCCAAGCTCTAAGAGCGAATCGTGGTCACCGCGCTCGGCTATAACGCCGCCGTCCACGACGAGTATCTCGTCCGCGGCAAGTATAGTAGAAAGCCTATGCGCTATAACTAAGCTTGTTCTGCCCTTCATAAGCGTCTCAAGCGCGTCCTGTATCGCGCTTTCGCTTATAGAATCAAGCGCCGAGGTCGCCTCGTCAAGAATTAGTATTTCCGGGTCCTTTAGCACCACCCGCGCGATAGAAACGCGTTGCTTTTCTCCACCCGACATAGTAAGCCCACGGTTTCCGACCACAGTATCATAACCGTCAGGCTGAGACATAATAAAGTCGTGGATATTCGCGACTTTACACGCTGAAATCAGTTCATCATCGGTAGCGTCATCCTTCGCGTAGAGAAGGTTTTCTTTAATTGTGCCGTTAAAGAGATATGTGTCTTGGCTTACCTCGCCCACCTTTTCGCGAAGGTATCTAAGCTCGAAATCACGCACGTCCACGCCAGAAATCTTTACGCTTCCAGCCTTAACGTCGTAAAGACGCGGTATAAGGTTAACTATCGTAGACTTTCCCGAGCCCGAGCGCCCGACTATAGCGAACATCTTGCCGTTTGGCACGGTAAAGCTAACATCGGTGAGAACGGGCACCTCCTCGGTATAAGAAAAAGCGACGTGACTAAATTCTATATCTCCGCCCGTTATCGTCGGACGAAGAGGATTTTTCCTTTCGACTATGTCGCTTTTGCGGTCAAGATAATCGAAGATACGAACGAACATAGCGAGAGAGCGAGTAAAGTCCACCTGTAGGTTAAAGAGCGACTGAACGGGTCGGTAGAGCCGATTGACGAGCGACACAGTAGCGGTTATTGTACCGACGGTGAGCGTAGGCTCAACCTTCGCAATAATGAAGTACCCTCCAGCGAAATAGATAAGCAGCGGCGCAAGTTGAATAAACATACCCATAAGCACCCGAAACCATGTGCCCGTGCGTTGCTCCTTCATAGAGTACCTTGCGACCTCGCCGTTTATCTTTTCAAATCGCTTATATTCCTTCTCCTCGCGCGCAAAGAGCTTTACAAGCAGCGAGCCGCTGACGCTAAGCGTTTCGTTTACCGTCTGGTTCATCTCGTCGCGCTTCTTCTGGCTTTCGCCCAAGAGCTTAAAGCGGGTCATTCCAGCTTGCTTTGTGGGAAGAATTAAAAGAGGAATAACCACAATACCAACAATAGCGAGCTGCCAGCTCATAGTAAAAAGAGCCACGAGCGTTGTTACCACCGTCGCGATATTACTTACTACGCTTGTGAGCGTGCCCGAAATCACCGAGCTTACGCCATCAATATCGGTGTTCATTCGGGTGATGATATCGCCCTGCTTTTCGGTCGTAAAGAAGGACTGCGGCATACCCTGAAGATGTTTATACATCTGGTTCTTCATATCGTAGATTATCCTTGTGGATATCCACGAATTTATGTAGGTTTCAAGAACGCCGATAACCTGCGACACGCTTAGCGTTCCGAGCGCCGCAAGGATAAGCTTTATTAAAAGCGACATATCCTCGCCTATAAGCGCCTCGTCAACTATCCTACCCGTGATAATTGAGGGCAGAAGCCCTATAACCGAAGCGACAATAATCGTTATGAAAACGAGTATAAACTGAAAGGTGTACGGCTTCAAATAGCCTGCAATCCTAATTAACAGCTCCTTTGTCACCTTCGGCTTGTTCTGCTTTTCCTCTTCCGTAAGAAAGTGCATAGGTCCGCGCCCGCCGCCTACGCCGGGTCCCGCCATAGTCCTCACCGCCTTTTATAAATATAATATCAGCAGTTTTGTCCGCGCGCAAGAAAAAGCGGCGGCGATTCTTCTGATTTTTTCGACGCTTTCAATTGAACATTAGGTTGTCATAGGCTATAATTAACAAATAACGAAGCTTACGGCGGTGAATACTATGCTTGAAAAAACTAAGATTAACCCTACCTTCAAGATTCTTTCGGCGTTCGGTATTATACTTATTGTTTCGGGTCATATTCCGAAGGGCGGCGGCATCTCCTTTTTGTACGAATGGTTTTCGCCCTATTCCTTTCATATTACCCTCTTCGTCTTTATTGCAGGCTACTTTTATAAAGAGGCGAGCGAGCAGGGTGTGCTTCGCTACCTCTGGCACAAGATTAAGCGACTGATTATTCCACTGTACCTTTGGAATTTCTTTTACGGAGTTTTCGATTGGCTTCTCACCTTCAAGGGCTTTCAAATAGGCGAGCCTATTAATCTATACAATCTCTTTGTCGTTCCGCTCTGCTCGGGCGAAAGCGCTTTCGCGTTCAACGTCGGCGGGTGGTTCGCCTCAGCCCTTTTCTTTACTGAGGTCGTGAACCTGTTTATCCGCAAGCTTTTGGGGAAGAGTACTATGGCAAAGGAGATAATTCTTGCCCTTTTCTACTTAGCCGTCGGCATTACGGGTATCTGCCTTTCTATTAAGGGACATAACACGGGTCTTATGCTCGTAATTACAAGGGTAATGTTCTTCCTTCCCTTCTTCGCGCTTGGGCGTGTATATAAGCTTTACCTTGAGCGGTTCGACGACAAGGTAGGCAACGTCACCTATATGCTTATCCTCTTCGCCATACAGCTCATTGTCCTCTTCAACTGCAAGCAGTCGGTTCTTTACACCGCCTCGTGGAGCAAGGACTTCAACAACGGACCCATCGTTCCGATAGTAACCTCCATTACGGGAATAGCCTTCTGGCTGAGACTTTCAAAGATGCTTACCCCCGCCTTAAAAGACAGCCGCGCCGTTCGGCTCGTGGCTGACAACACCTATTCGATAATGATTAACCACTTCTTAGGCTTTTTCCTCTTCAATACCCTGCAGTATTCCCTTCGCCATTCGCCAATCTTCACCCTTGAGTTCAGCGTGCGCGAATACGGCACAAACGTATGGTGCTTTAATATCCCCGAAGAGCTTAAGCCCTACGGCTTCATCTACCTGTTTTGCGGAATAGCGGTGCCTGTAATTATCGGAGTTCTGCTTAAGCACATTAAAACAAAAGGCAAGCTTCTATTGTCCAAAAGAGCAAAGAACGAGCAAAGCGACAACGCCGAAGCCAACGCGAAGGTATAGAAATGTACACTGAAAACAGAGATACCGAGGTCGCGCTTATGAAGAAGCTTTGGAACGGCGAAGAGGTCATCTGCCCGAAATGCGGCGGGGCTGTACTTACGCTACTTCATAAAAAGGCGAAGAAGAGCAACAACGACTGGAAATGCCCAGCCTGCGGCGAAATCTTCCGCACAATTAATATGCTTTACGCGTTGCCCGAAAATTAAAGAGCGCGCCTCGCATTTTAGCGAGCCGCGCTCTCAACAACAAGTAAATCAATCCTTTGTTTTTAGAGCTTGTTCTTCTTCAAGCTCTTTTACTTTTTTCTTAGTAAGCTTTCCAACTACATAGCTGTAAGAGCCGCTTATCATCTGCCTATATACCTCTTCGGGAACGCCAAGCTCCAAGTCCACCGTAATAAAGTAGGGCTGCTGAACTGGCGGACAATGATACCCCCGCGCCACCGCCTCGGGATACTGCCGCTTATAGAACTCCCCCGACATCATATCGCAGTTAAAGGTCGCCATAGACTTGCCCTTAAGTTTAAAAAGCTGGGCGAATATCCTTGATTTTACCTTAACGCATAAACAGTCGTCTCCAAAGGGATAATCAACATACGCGCCATTAAAGCTCATACAGTATTCGAGTATTTCATTCTGGGTCAAATTTCTTATCCCCTCTCGCGAAAAGTATACTTACTTATAAGTATATATTAACATATTCACAGATAAAACAAAAAGCCCCGCCGATTGGCGGAACTCCTGTCTAATGTCAACAACGTTGACTATGGCGCCCACTGTTGGACTCGAACCAACGACCCTGCGGTTAACAGTTTAAAGAACTATGTTTTACTGCGTTTTATACCTTCCCTTTTTGTCCTTATTATCGGCGCAATTCGGAACTAGCTGATTTCTAAAATTCACGCAAAACTACAAAATATTGAAAAAGTGTTAGAAAACTGTTAGAACAGCGAGCCTATCGTTTTTATAAAAGCTTTGATAAAGCTAGCAAAATAAGAAGAAGTCAATAG
>CAYWJF010000023.1:20902-25163 GCA_964458545.1 uncultured Oscillospiraceae bacterium
CGAAGCTTGCTTCGTTTTGTAATAGACCTGTTGACTTCTTCGTTTTTGCCCATAATGGATAAACAAGGCGAAGCCGAACATAGTTCGGTTTCGCCTATTATTCGCTTAAATTCGAATAACAACTAAACAATTTCATACTTTATGTCATTTTATATTTATTGTTATCTCAAAAATTGATTATCAATCAAAATACTTTTTGTATTTGATAAAAGCTTTATCGTCGAAAATATCAAGACTATTTGCAGTCTGTTCTTTAATAAGTCTTCGACAAATTTCAATTCTATTTAACATTGGAGAAACTACTGTATGCGTTTGATTCAGATATGTTATTATGTCTTCTGTAGATATCGGAATTTTATATCCATGATTACAACTTGCAAGAATAACACTTGCGTCTCGAAGAGGCGCAATTATTTTGCGATACAAAAAATCTTTAGTAATGCTGTTGCTCGTATACTCTTCCAGAAATGCTATAATTGCATTAGATGAAATATATTTTTTCGAGTTAACATAATGTACCTGAAACATTAAATATTTTAGAAGTGCAACTTGTAACTGTTTGTCTAATTCTTTATCTTTTTCATTTTCTCCTATATATGCTCTAGCGCGATGAATAGCTAAGTCAAAAATCTCTTTATCATATTTTTGGTGTTCTTTCAACATAGAGCCAAAATAAGGTTGTGTTAGACAAGGAAAATTCTCCACATGCATTATTTTTCCTTTTAGCATTTCAATGTAATTTGGCGCTAAAGAATCGTTAATTGTTTTTGCTATTGAACCACTAATAAAATCCGCAAGTTGTACTAAAGCTTCATCTTTACTATCTGTAAAATCAAAATCATACTGACTAAACAGATTTTGTGGTCTATGTTCTATAACATATTGCTTAAAAGACTCTTGAAATTCTTTTGTTCCTGTTTCATCTTCAACTATTTTTAGTTTTGGGTAGGGTATGTACAACTCATTATACAATCTTTGATTAACAAATTTAAGAAAAGTTCTTTTAAAGTTCGTTAGTGCCGAGTCTTTCACAAAAGCTTCTTTATTCGCTACTAAAAGAATTATATTAAAATTTAGTTGAAGTAAATCTGACATAATCCTATTTCTTCTCTTGTAGTCAGAAATTGAACTTGATTTTAACTCAGTATTTTCTAAATGATGAGTTTTCTTGACTTGTAAAAAAGAATCATGACAATCTGATAATTCACTATTGTTAATAATAATTGCACATAAAATATAATATTTGGGTGTTTGTTCCTTTGTAAAATCAAATCCGAAACCACCACTTTCGTCTATATATGCAGTCTTCCCTGGTAAAGAAGCTAAGAATCTCTCTTTCTCTATTTCATCAAAAGATAACTGTTGTTCCACAAGTTTCTCCTTTCAAACGATGATGATAGCTGTTACTAAATATGGATTTCATTCTATACTTAACGTTTGAATTAAATCTTCCTCACTATCTCCGTAACCTTTCCGATTACCTCAACATTTTCTTCGTTATATCGTTCTACTTCAAAGCTACCGTCAAACGGAATGAGTGTTAATACCTTTCCTACTTTCATAAGCTTTCTAAACCTGTATTCGTCTTGTTTTTTGATTTTATAGCAAATTATATCCCCACTTTTAATTTTTCCAAAAAAGTCAAGTTGGGTATTGTCTCCTTCTTGAAGTATTGGACTCATTGAGTTATCTTTCACTGGAAAAGAAATCGATAGTTTTGCATCATTCATACTTTTATCAAAATTCAGTTCTCCGCTTTTCTTGCAGAAGTATAAAAGAAAGTCAGATAACGGAACACTATTGTATTTATCAATTAGTGCTTGCTTCTGTTCGTTTGATACTCCTTTAGGGGCAACACTCATTATTGAATCTCTTGTCTTATCTTTTACACCAGCAACAAATTCTCTTATTCTATCTGGCGCATCCTCAAGATACGATTCAATCACAAGTAAATCTTCATATTCAGCTTTCAATACAATCGCTAAAGCTTTTGATATTTCATCCGAAGCTCGGCGGTTGCTTTTTTCTTGTCTGAGCAAGGAAATATATGAAGCTGTTAATGGTTGACCCATTTCCGTGCATTTCTCTGCAATATCTTTAGCGGTCATTCCTGACTTTTCTATCAAACCATTTAAAACGCTTGCGTATGACATTATAATCACCTCGCTAACAAGTATAACAAAAGATTACACATTTGTAAATACCTGTTGACAAATATGTAATCTGATATTATACTTATGCTGTTGACAGTATTGTTGATTTTGCTTGACTGTACTGTTTCGGCGCTAGGCAAGCGCAAGCCGCCGCCGAAACAGAAAAGCAAAAGATAGTATTACCTTTTGCTTTTAGTGAGTACCTGCGTACTGTTGATAGATTTCTAAGAAAGGTGGTGATAAAATGCCAAAAAAAGAATCTCATAGAAAATTTCAATTAACAATTAACAATCCCATTGAACATGGTTTCACGCATGAGAAAATAAAAGAAATTCTCAAGTCTAAGAATGTCAAGTATTTTTGTTTATGTGATGAAACTGGAGAACAGGGAACATTTCATACTCATGTATTTGTTGCTTTTGAAAACAGCATGATGTTTGATACTATTAAAAAATTGTTTCCCGAAGCTCACATAGAAAAAGCGAATGGAACTAGCGAAGAAAATCTGAATTACATTCGAAAAGAAGGTAAATGGCACGATAGCGAAAAGAAGGAAACTAACCATATTGAAAGCTTTGAAGAATACGGTGAGCTTCCTCTAGATACAAAAGCTTTAAAAAATAAGTCCTTAAGTGCTGAGGTAGTGAAAATGATAAAAGAAGGTTTTACTACCAAAGAGATAATAGAAGCGCATCCTACCTGTTTTTCAAAAATTAATCAGATTGCCCAATGCCGTCAGCTATTTGTAGATGATAAATATAGCAAAGAATGGCGAAATTTATATGTTGAGTATATCTACGGGGAAACAGGTGTTGGAAAGACAAGAACTACGCTAGATAAATATGGAAGTTATAACTTTTATAGGGTAACAGATTATAACCATCCATTTGATGGTTACAACAGTGAAGGTGTATTAATACTTGACGAGTTTAGAAGTTCGATACCATTTGGAGAAATGCTAAACTTATTAGACGGTTACCGCCTTCAACTTCCATGTAGATATACTAATCGTTGGGCTTGCTTTTCTACTGTTGTTATTATTAGTAATATACCTCTTGAAAAACAGTATACAAATATTCAATGCGAGCAACCAGCTTCTTGGAGAGCGTTTCTGCGAAGAATACATAACGTATCTCGATATGAACAAAATCCGTTTACAGGTGAAACCGAAATAATCACGGAAGAGCAAAATCATAATTCTTAGAAAGGAAATGTAAGTTGTTTGATTCTTACCCTGATGTTCAACAATTCATCAAGTAAGAAAAGCTTTAAATCTTGGACGAAATTCAATATATAAACTAGTCAATAGGAATGTTATCAATAGTATTAGAGTCGGTAAAAAAATATTAGTCCCTAAAGTTTTTCTAATTGAATATGTAGAATCTAATCGAAATAATTGTTGAATGCTGTTTTACCGTCGTATATGCTCTTGTATATATAAACGATAGGCAAATACAACGCTGTCATTCAGAAAGGAGTATTATGACAGGAAGCCTGCAAATAAAAAATGGTTACTACTATGCCGTGCTAAATCTTTACGATACAAACGGCAAACGCAGACAAAAATGGTTGCCCTCTGGTTTACCTGCTAAAGGAAATAAAAAGAAAGCAGAAAGCTTCTTAAACGAACAGATATATCTGTATGAGAACAATAAGGCAATACCAACAGAAGCTTCTGTAAAAGTAAGCTTTAGCAGTTATGTTAGCCACTGGCTTGAGGTGTCAAAGAAGCGTCTAGATGAAGTTACTTATCAAGGGTATGAGGTTACGGCAAAAACTCATATAATACCTTACTTTGAAAGTAACAGTGTACTACTGTCTGATTTAAACTATGTTACACTTCAAGACTACTTCGATTACAAAAGCGAGTTCGGTAGAAAAGACGGAAACGGCGGTCTTTCTGCTAAAACATTGAGACATCACAAAAATGTACTCAGTCAAGCAATCAAAGAAGCTATTAGAGAAAACCTGTTAGCTTTCAATCCTTGTGATAAAGTTGTCCTTCCTAAGCTACTGAGAAATGAGTATAGCTTCTATAATGCTGAACAGATTACCACAATGTTTGAAGCGCTAAAAGACGAGCCGTTACTGCCACTCATTAAAACGAC
>CAYWJF010000023.1:25173-25802 GCA_964458545.1 uncultured Oscillospiraceae bacterium
CGCAGAAGCGAAGTGCTCGGTTTAAAATGGGATAGTGTAGATTTTGAGAGAGGCTTAGTAACCATTAAGCATACTGTATCATTTGGTACAAAAGCCGTTGAAAAGGACAAAACAAAAACAACAAGCAGTTACAGAAGTTTTCCTCTTATAAACGAAGTAAGGGAAATCTTTATTAAGGAAAAGAAAAAAGCGGATTACTTTCGGAAGCTTTTCGGTAACGAGTATGAACAAAACGATTATATTTTCAAACAAGAGAGTGGCTCTCTCTACGCTCCTGAGTTCATAACTCATAAGTTTAACAAGCTACTAAAGAAGTATAATCTACCTCATATCAGATTTCATGAGCTTCGACATAGCTGTGCAAGCTTCTTGATTGCTAATGGGTTTTCACTAAAGGACATACAAGAGTGGTTGGGTCACTCTGACATCAAGTTAACTGCAAATATTTATTCTCACCTTGATATTAGCAGAAAGCTATCAATGGCTGAGTCCTTTAGTAAGCGCTTCGGTTGATTTTACTCAACAGTGTTAGAAAAGTGTTAGAAATGAGCTAAAATACATATCATACGAAAACAGAAATCTTTGATACTTTAGTAAGTAATCGTTCATTCTATTTTTCTGTGATATGA
>CAYWJF010000024.1:0-24029 GCA_964458545.1 uncultured Oscillospiraceae bacterium
ACAAGCTTTACAGAAAACTGCGAGGAGGACGGCTTAAGTGGCTAAGGATTTGAAGCTTGCGCCATTAATTGAGCTTTATTCCGGCGTGCTTACCGAAAAGCAGCGCGAGGTTATTGAGCTTTATTATTTCGAGGACCTTTCTCTTGCCGAAATCGCAGAGCACAGCAATATTTCAAGGCAGGGCGTTCGCGACGCTATAAAGCGTGGCGAAACTATTATCCTTGAGCTTGAAGAACAGCTTAAATTCTATAATAAAAACGCGCAGATGAGCGCGGCGCTAAGCGAAATTCGCTCGGAAGCGAACGATATAGAAATAATGAGTCAGCGCGGCGATTCTCCCGAGCGTATACAGAAATCTGCCGAGCGTGTAATTGAAATAATTGATTCAATCGAGTAAGGAACTAACAAGTGGCATTTGACGGTTTAACAAAAAAACTCAATTCCGTTTTTTCAAAGCTAAAGTCCCGCGGAAAGCTAAGCGAAGGCGATATAAAGGACGCTATGCGCGAGGTTCGGCTTGCTTTGCTTGAAGCGGACGTAAACTACAAGGTAGCGAAGGATTTCGTTGCGTCCGTGTCAGAACGCGCCGTGGGTGAGGAGGTTATGAAAAGCCTTACGCCCGCGCAACAGGTAATAAAGATAGTTAACGAAGAGCTTACAGCCCTTATGGGCTCAGGCGCGCGTGAGATAAAGCTTAATTCCAAGCCGCCCACCGTTATAATGATGTGCGGACTTCAAGGCTCTGGTAAAACCACCCATTGCGCAAAGCTTGGAAAGCTTTTTAAAAAGAACAGTCACCGACCGCTTTTGGTCGCTTGTGATATCTACCGCCCCGCCGCGATAGAACAGCTAAAAATAGCGGGCGGCAACGCGGGCGTCGCGGTTTTTGAGATGGGTCAGGAGGACCCCGTAAAAATTGCTAAGGCGGCATATTCCCACGCAAAGGATTATGGCAATGATATCGTTATTCTCGATACGGCGGGCCGTCTCCACGTTGATGACGAGCTTATGGGCGAGCTTCAACGGATAAAAGAAAAGGTAGCGGTTGACGAAACCCTTCTTGTAGTCGATTCTATGACCGGTCAGGACGCCGTAAACGTCGCGGAAAGCTTTAACGAAAAGATAGGCATTGACGGCGTAATAATCACAAAGCTGGACGGCGATACCCGTGGCGGCGCGGCGCTTTCGGTGCTAAGCGTTACGGGCAAGCCGATAAAATACGCGGGCATAGGCGAAAAGCTTGACGATATCGAGGTGTTTCATCCCGAAAGGATGGCGTCGCGGATACTTGGTATGGGCGACGTGCTTACCTTTATTGAAAAGGCAGAGCAGACGCTTGACGCGGAGAAGGCGGAAAAGCTTGCGAAGAAGCTTAAACACAGCGGCTTCGATATGAACGACCTGCTCGACCAGATACGACAGATATCGAATATGGGAAATCTGCGGCAGCTTATGGCTATGATGCCGGGCGGCGCGAAGATACCAGACGAAGCGATAGACGAAAAGGCTTTTAAGCGCACCGAAGCGATAATAAGCTCTATGACGCAAAGGGAACGTGAAAAGCCAGATATAATCAATCCCTCGCGCAAGCGAAGAATTGCCGCGGGCAGCGGAACTAAGGTGGAGGACGTTAACAGGCTGTTAAAGCAGTTCGAGTCCGCCAATAAGATGATGAAGCAGATGAATAAGAAAGGCAACCGTCACGGCGGCTCTTACGGAAAAGGCTTCAATCTTCCGTTCTAACTTAATTATTGCCGATTAAAATTCGGAAAATAATAAAATTACTAATTTATATTTTTTTGGAGGACATAATAATGTCAGTTAAAATCAGACTGCGCCGTATGGGCGCGAAGAAAGCTCCCTTCTATCGTATAGTTGTCGCGGACAGCCGTTTCCCCCGCGACGGACGCTTCATTGAGGAAATAGGTTACTATGACCCGACCACCGAACCCAACACGGTTAAGATAGATGAAGAGAAGGCGAAGTACTGGATAGGAACAGGCGCGCAGCCCACAGATACAGTTAAGTCTATTCTTAAGAAGAATAACATCATAAAATAACTTTGGAGGTATGCTGATGAAAGAGCTGTTGACAGCAATCGCAAAAGGACTCGTCGAGAACAAGGACTCGGTAACGGTCAAGGTTGACGAGCCCAACGAAGAGGGCGTAATTGTTTACCACCTTTCCGTGGGAGAGCAGGACATGGGCCGAGTAATCGGCAAGCAGGGGCGTATAGCGAAGTCGATACGCACGGTTATGCGTGCGGCGGCTGTTCGCGCCGGACAGAGGATTCAAGTAGAAATCGACTAAGAAAAGGCTATGGGCGGAGGAAACTCCGCCCATATCGGTATCTAACAATGAAGATGTATCTTGAGGTGGGCGAGGTAGTTACGACGCACGGTGTAAACGGCGAGGTGCGCGTTTATCCGTGGTGCGATTCGCCGAGCGACCTATGTGGAATTAAAAAGCTATACTTAAGCGAAAACGGCGAAGGCTTGCTTTCTGCCGAAAGCATTCGTGCGCACAAAAATGTAGTAGTGGCTAAGTTTGAGGGCTATGGCTCGGTAGAAGCCTCACGCGCGATTGTCGGAAAAACCCTTTATGCCGCGCGCGAAGACTTTAAGCTTCCTAAGGGACGTTTCTTTATCTGCGACCTTATCGGCGCGCGGGTAACAGACGCCGATACAGGCGAGGAATACGGCGAGCTTTCGGACGTAATTAACCACGGGGCGACCGACATATACTGTATTAGGATGAAATCGGGCGGTGAGCGGATGCTTCCCGCCGTGGACGATATAGTTGTTTCTCGCGACCTTGACGCGAAGGAGATAATAATCAGACCGATAGCGGGGCTTTTGACCGATGAGGATTGATATACTTACGCTTTTCCCCGATATGATGAATACCTACCTTAATGAGAGCATTATAGGGCGCGCTCAAAGGGCGGAAAAGGTGAAGATTGTCTGCCACAATATACGCGACTATACGCTTAATAAGCAAAAACAGGTGGATGACGCGCCCTACGGCGGTGGGCAGGGAATGATTATGAATGCCCAGCCGATTTACGACTGCTTTATGGCGGTTTGCGAGATGACAGAAACGAAACCTTATCTTGTTTTTATGTCGCCGCAGGGAAAGCCACTTAATCAGGATAAGCTAAAGGAACTTTCAAAGCACGATAATCTCGCTATTTTGTGCGGACACTATGAGGGTGTGGACGAAAGGGTTATAGAGGAGATTGTAGACGAGGAAATTTCGGTGGGCGACTATGTTCTTACGGGTGGCGAGCTTCCCGCGCTTATTGTGGCGGACGGCGTTGCGCGACTCTGCGACGGCGTGCTGTCAGAGGACGCATGCTATGAACAGGAGAGTCACTATAACGGGCTGCTTGAATATCCGCAGTATACCCGCCCCGAGGAATGGCGCGGAAGAACCGTACCTGAGGTGCTACGCTCCGGACACCACAAAAACATAGAGAATTGGAAAATGGAGCAGTCTTTTTTGCGCACGAAGCTGAAAAGACCAGATATGTGGGAAAAACACCTTGAGCTTAATCCTCCAAAGCAGGAAAAGAAGAAATCCCGAAAAAATGTTTAATCTGCTGTTAATTATTTTAGAGCTGTATACAAAATAGACAAATGCGGGGTCAAAAAAAATACAATATATAGGGAACAAGCAGAAAATCTTTTTTGAAGCATAAATTGTTGACCATTAAGAAAAAAATAAGATATAATAGTTAAAGTAATTGTACCTAAATCGACAAAGCTTTTTTGTGGAGAGTGCTTATAATGTATGTTAAAGATGTAACGGTTGAGAATCAAGTCGGTTTGCATGCTCGTCCCGCGACCTTCTTTATTCAAAAGGCGAATGAGTTCAAGTCTTCCATATGGGTTGAGAAGGAAGAACGCAGGGTAAACGCTAAAAGCCTTCTCGGAGTTCTTTCGCTCGGTATCGTCGGCGGAACGTCGATAAGAATAATTGCCGACGGCTCTGATGAACAGCAGGCGGTTGACGGATTAATCAAGTTAATCAACTCGGGCTTTAACGAGTAATTTGTGAAGAGTAATGCCGCCTTATTAAAGGCGGCATTTTTTTGGTGAATTTTATGACCTTATCTGAGCTTAATAAAAAGGCGCTTTCGCTGCCCGAGCAGCCCGGCTGCTACCTAATGAAGGATAAAAACGACGAGATTATCTATATAGGTAAGGCGAAAAAGCTAAAGAACAGGGTTACAAGCTATTTTCGCGCGGGCGCGGTACACGACGCGAAAACCTCTAAGATGGTTTCCTGCGTGGACCACTTTAATACTATTATTACCGACAGCGAGTACGAGGCTTTGGTGCTTGAATGCTCGCTTATTAAACAGCATATGCCTAAATTCAATATCCTATTGAAGGACGATAAGGGCTTTTGTTACATAAGGATTTCAAGAGAGCGCTATCCGAGAATTACCGCGGAGTTTAAAAAGAAAGAGGACGGCGCGAGGTACCTCGGACCGTACTATAGCGCGTATCCCGTTCGCCGTATGGTAGATACAGCGAATATTGTTTTCGGGCTTCCTACCTGCGGAAGGGTTTTTCCGCGAGATATCGGCAAGGACCGCCCGTGTCTTAACTTTCATATCGGTAAATGCCGCGCGGTGTGCAGCGGCGCGATAAGCGAAGAGGAGTATAATAAAACCGTAGGCGACGCGATAACCCTTCTATCGAAGGGCGCGAAGACAATCGTGGCGAAGCTGCGTGAGGATATGCAGACCGCCAGCGACAACCTTGAATTTGAAAAGGCGGCGCGTATGCGTGACAGTATAAACGCCATACTAAAGCAGGAGGACGGTCAGAAGATAATAAAAAATACGTCGGATAACGAGTTCGACGTCTTCGCCTTCGCTGGCAACGAGAAAAGCGTCTGTGCCGTGGTGCTTAAGTTCCGTGACGGTAAGCTTTCTGACAAGGACGAGCAGGTGTTGTTTGACACGACCTCTATCGATGACGCGCGCGAGGAATTTCTGTCGCACTATTATATATACAATAAAGACGTGCCGAGAAAGATACTCGTAGATTATTCCTTTGAGTCCATGGACGAGCTTTCGCGTATGTTAAGCGAACAAGAGAAACATAATATCTTAGTCGCTGTTCCGCAAAGAGGTGAAAACCATGCGCTTGTGGCTATGGCGTATAATAACGCGAACGACAGGCTTAAGCGTGAGGCAGGAAGAAAGAGCAAAGACGAGGCGGCGCTTGGAGAACTCGCGAATCTTTTAGGTCTAACTGAGCTTCCGAAGCGAATAGAAGCCTACGATATCTCAAACTACGGCGACGAGGCGGTGGCGGGAATGACCGTTTTTGTAAACGGAATACCGCGAAAGACCGACTATAGGCGTTTTATAATAAAGACCGTTGAGGGTGTAGACGACTACGCCTCTATGGCTGAAACGCTTATCCGTCGCGCAAAACGCTTCGAGACGCGCTCAGCGGGCTTCGCGATAAAGCCTGACGTTATCCTTATTGACGGCGGCAGGGGACACCTTACCGCCGCGACGGAGGCGTTAAGCGGAACAGAGCTTCGCGACGTAAGGCTTTTCGGTATGGTAAAAGACGATAAGCACCGCACCCGCGGCGTGGTGGCGAAGGAGGGCGAGCTCGAGGTAGCGCTACATAAGTCCGCTTTTTCGCTCGTAACGAAGATACAGGACGAAACCCACCGCTTTACGGTTGGCTACCAACGGGAGCGCCATACAAGAACCTCGCTTAAGTCTTCGCTAACTAATATAGAGGGTATAGGCGATACGAGAGCAAAGGAGATAATGAAGGCGCTAAAAACTCTTGACGCGGTAAAGTCCGCGAGCGTTGAGGAGCTTACGAAGATAAAGGGTATGTCCGCTTCGGCGGCGAAGGCTGTATACGACTTCTTCAATACTTGACAATACGCCGCGAAAAAATGATAATAGATTTAAGAAATTCCGCCGTTCGCGGAATACCAAATCAGATTGGATAGTAAATGAAAGTAATTACCGGTTCGGCGAAGGGAAAGCCGCTAAAAACACTTGAGGGCGCGGACATTGTGCGCCCTACCTCGCAAAAGGTAAAAGAGGGTATCTTCTCCGCTATACAGTTTAACGTTCCCGGCGCGCGAGTACTTGATTTGTTTGCGGGCTCCGGTCAGCTCGGTATTGAGGCGCTCAGCCGCGACGCGAGCTTATGCGTATTCGTTGACCAAAGCAGAGAAGCCGCGAATACTGTTATAGAAAACTTAAAATACACTAATCTATTCGCCAAGTCTCGCGTAATAACGAGCGAGGCGACAAGATATCTTTCCTTTTGCAAGGACGAGTTTGATATAGTTTTTATCGACCCACCCTACCGCAAGGAACTGGTTGACGCGGTAATGCCGCTTGTAAGCAAGGTAATTTCCGAGGACGGGATGGTTATCTGCGAAACAGAGATAAAAAAAGAGCTTGAAGAAAGCTACGAGGGACTTACCCTCGCAAAGAAGTATAAATACGGAAAAACACTTATATGGCGCTATCAGAAATCCGGCGCTGACAAACAAAGTGAGGCTGAGTAATAGATGAAGATTGCTGTTTGCCCGGGAAGCTTCGACCCCGCGACTAACGGACACCTCGACATTATCGAGCGCTCCTCAAAGCTCTTCGATAAGGTCATTGTGCTTGTGCTTACCAACCACGACAAAGCGCACTGCTTCACGATAGAGGAGAGAATGGAACTCCTCCGCCGCGTTACAAAGCAGTTTAATAACGTTGAAATCGACACCTATGACGGGCTGCTCGCCGACTACGCGCGGATAAAGAAAGCCACGGCGATAATAAAAGGACTACGCGCGGTATCCGACTTTGAGTATGAGTTCCAGATGGCGCTGATTAATAAGCAACTCAATGATGAGTTTGAAACGTTGTTTTTAAATACAAACCAAAAATATTTATACTTAAGCTCAAGCATTGTTAAGCAGATAGCCTCATTGGGCGGAGACATTTCGGAATTTGTTCCAAAGGAAATACACGACGACATAATGAAGCGCCTTTGCGTTAAGGAGGAGAAATAGTATGCCTATAGACAAGTATCTTGACAAGCTCGACGATATGCTCGAAGAGTCCTTCACCCTTCCGCTTACGGGCGGTAAGCGTATGATTGATATTGAGAAGGTGCGCGATATCGTGGACGATATTCGTATGCACCTGCCGCAGGAGATAAAGGACGCGAAGGTAATCGTAGGCGACCGCGAACAGATAATAAAGGACGCCCGCGCTGAGGCGGCGGACATAGTAAAACGCGCCGAGGTTCGTGCTCGTTCGCTTATCGAGAACGAGGAGATAACAAAGGCCGCGAAAGCCAAGGCAAACGAGATGGTGAATAACTCCTTTATCCGCTCTAAGGAGATGGAGCGTGCCGCGATTGACTTCGCGGAGAACTCACTAAAAAAGAGCGAGGATGCCCTGTTACTTACCCTAAATGAGGTAAAAACGGCGCGTGCGGCGCTAAAAGCGCAGACGAAGGGCGCTGGAGGCGCGAACAAAGGCGGAGCAAAATAGCGGTTACAAGGTAACAAGCAATTCAAAGCAGACTGTGTAAAACAGCCTGCTTTTTTCATTTTTATGGCATTTTTTATGCACTAATATATCACTTTTTCCAAAACATTTGTTCAAAGGCGAAATCAATTGATTTCGCCTCTTTTTTTATCTATAATGAGGTTAAAAGTGGTGGACAGTGGAGAGAAGTGGAGAGAAAGGAGGGTAAATTCAATGCTTTGTGGACAGTATTTTCACAATATAGACGAAAAGGGCAGAATGAATTTCCCTTCAAGGCTTCGCGACGAGCTCGGCGAAAGGTTCTACCTTACCCGCTGGCTGGACGACTGCTTAGTGGTTTTCTCTGAGAGCGAGTGGGACAACATCTGCGAAAGATTAAAAACCCAGTCAATGGCTCGTTCGCGTGACATACAGCGCTTCCTCTTTTCAAACGCGGTTACGGTTGAGCCCGATAAACAGGGAAGGATACTAATTCCCTCAAACCTTCGCGAGAACGCGGGGCTTGTAAAGGACGTAGTTGTAATCGGTGTTATGAACAAAGCGGAAATATGGGACAAGGAACGCTGGTCAAAGATGAACGAGAGCATAGACGTTAAAGAAATAGACGATAAAATGTTCGAGCTTGGTATATAAGATGAACGAATTGAACTTTGAACATAAACCAGTACTTTTATATGAGTGCCTTGAGGGGCTTAGGATAAAGCCCGACGGAATATATCTCGACGGCACGGCGGGCGGCGCAGGACATTCAAGCGAGATAGCGAAAAGGCTTATAGGCGGAAGACTATACAGCATAGATAAGGATGATGACGCGATAGCGACGGCGACCGAGCGCTTAGAAAGATTTCCGTACGCGACAGTAATAAAGGGCGACTATAAAGACGCGAAAACGCTTCTTGCGGGAAAAACCGACAGACTTGACGGCGCGCTTTTGGATTTGGGCGTTTCTTCGTTTCAGCTCGACAGCGCGGAGCGAGGGTTTTCTTACAACAAAGAGGGTATGCTCGATATGCGGATGAGCAAGCAGGGCATCTCCGCAAAAGATTTGGTAAATACATTAAGCTGGCAGGAGCTTGCGGATATACTTCGCGAATACGGCGAAGAGCAAAACGCGGCGCTCATAGCGAAGAAGATTGTTAAGGCGAGAGAAACAACTGTTATAGAAACCACCACACAGCTAACCGAAATCGTCACCTCGGCGCTTCCTGCGGCGGTAAGACGCAAGGAAAAGCACCCAGCAAGACAAACCTTTCAGGCGCTGAGAATAGCGGTAAACAACGAATTAGACGTGCTGAGGGAAGGACTCGAAAACATATTTGAAATGCTTTCCCCGGGCGGCAGGTTCTGCGTAATAACCTTCCACTCACTTGAAGACAGAATAGTAAAGAAATACTTCGCCTCTCTTGAAGAGGGCTGCACCTGTCCAAAGGACCTTCCAATTTGCGTTTGCGGCAACAAGCCGAAGGCTAAGGCGGTTACAAGAAAGCCGATAACCGCAAGCGAAGAAGAATGTGAGGGCAACCGCAGAGCGAGAAGTGCAAAGCTAAGAATAATAGAAAAGCTATAAATAATATATAAATAATTGAAACTTATTAAGAAAGAGGGTATAATGATGAAAACGTCAGCAGCTTATGATTTCGGTCAGTTTGCTCCGCAGGAAGACCGAGTCCGTGTGCGTGTCGTCAATACCGCAAATATAAAGAAGAATTCGACTAAGGCTTTTAAGACGAAGCTGACGGTTTATTTCATCGCGATTATGCTTTTAATGTCCGCGACCGTATACAGCAGACTTGGGCTCACCGAAACCAAGGGCAGAATTAATCAGCAGACCGAGGCGTTAAAAGAGCTACAAAGCGAGAACGTATATCTTTCCTTCCAGCTTGAAAACAAGGTATCGCTAAAAAACGCGGAAGAATACGCGACTAACGAGCTCGGGCTTATCAAGCTCGGTTCGGGACAAACCGAATATGTTGACCTTCAGGGTGAAGACGTCATAGAAAAGACCGACGGCTCATATAAGCTGGCGGAAAATCTCGGTTCTTACTTAAGCGTAGTAATTGAATTCTTCGGCGGATAATAGAATATAGTATGTCAGTTCCCTAATCCGAGGAGGATACCGTTGAAAACCGAGAGTCAAAGCAAAAAAACTGTCGTACCGAGCAGCATAAAAAAACGGATGACCGTTACCGTGGGCTTAATAGTCTGCGGTTTTTGTGTTCTTATATTCTCCCTTGCGAATCTATCTATCCTTCGCCACGACGAGCTTAGCGAGCAGGCGATTAACCAGCAGCTTCGCGATACGGTTGTAACCGCACAGCGCGGCACGATATACGACGCAAATATGAATATCCTCGCTAAGAGCGAAACGGTGTGGACGGTGGCGCTTTCTCCGAAGCAGCTTCAGGATTCAAAAGCCGATTTTGAGGTTGTAGCGACTGGACTGTCTGAAATTCTCGGCGTTGACCACGACTCGGTGTTGGAAAAGTGCTCAGAGAATAACTATTATTCCATTGTTAAGCGCAAGGTAGACCAGCCCGTTGTGGACGAAATCAGGCAATTTATCATTGAAAATAAGATAAGTGGAATAAGCTTTACAGAGGACTGGAAGCGTTATTACTATTACGGCAACTTTGCTTCCACGGTAATCGGCTTTGTCGGAACGGATAATCAAGGACTTGCGGGGCTTGAGTCGTATTACGACGAGGTGCTAAGTGGCACAGCGGGACGCGTTGTGTCCGCGAAGAACGCCGTAGGAAGCGATATGTATTACGAATATGAAACACGCTATGACGCAAAGGCGGGAAACAGCCTTGTGCTTACAATAGACGAGGTTATACAGCATTACCTTGAAAAACACCTTGAAGCGGCGGTGGAGGAGCATAATGTTGAAAACCGCGCCGTAGGAATAGTTATGAACGTCAAGACGGGCGCTATCCTTGCTATGGCTACGAAGGGCGACTTTGACCCGAACGAGCCGCTCGCTATAGCCGACGAGGATACAAAGGCCGCTATAGATGCGCTTGCGGGTACGGACGAATACTACACCGCGCTTGGCGAGGCGCAACAATTCCAGTGGCGAAACAAGGCAATATCCGATTTCTACTACCCGGGCTCAGTTTTTAAAATAGTTACAGCCTCCGCCGCGCTAGACGCGGGCGCTGTCTCCGTAAACGATTACGCCTATTACTGTAACGGCTCAACCACGGTCGCCAACAGAACCTACCACTGTGCGACGGGCGGACACGGCTCAGAGGATTTTGTAAATTCGGTAGTTAATTCCTGCAACTGCTCCTTTATCAATATCGGCTTGAAGCTAGGAATAAACAACTTCGGAAACTACTTTGAAGCTTTTGGTCTTACTCAAAAAACGGGCATAGATTTACCGGGCGAGGGCTTACCCGCGGCGGGGGTTACATACCATCCAAGCGATAATATGAGTATCGTTGACCTCGCGAGTAGCTCCTTCGGACAGTCTAACACCGTTACACCTATTCAGATGATAACCGCCATTTCAGCGGCGGTAAACGGCGGCTATCTTGTAACGCCGCACCTTGTAAGCCAGATTGTTGATGAGGACGGCAGCATTGTCGAGGCGTTCGATTCACAGGTTAAGCGGCAGGCGATAAGCACAAACACATCTAAGCTAATGGCTGAAACACTCGAGCAGGTTGTTATACACGGTAACAGCCAGAACGCCTACGTCGCGGGCTACCGCATAGGCGGCAAGAGCGGCACGGCGGAAAAACAGAATGCGCGTGAGGGTGACTATATTGCTTCCTTCTGTGGCTTCGCACCCGCAGATGACCCCGAAATTGCGGTGCTAATTCTCTTTGACACCGCACACAGCTATTCTATCTACGGCGGCACAATTGTCGCGCCCGTCGTGGCGTCGGTTATGGCGGACGTGCTTCCTTATATGGGCGTAGACCCCGTTTATACAGAAGAGGAATTACAAAACGCCGATGTTTCGACACCTTCGCTTACGGGAATAAAGAAAACACAGGCTGACTCGCGGCTTAATCCGCTGGGACTTAGCTCTATTACCTACGGCGAGGGAGATACCGTTACGGCTCAATTCCCGCTTGCGGGGCAGGCTATACCGCGCGGCTCAAGCGTAGTGCTTTACTTCGGGAACGAGGAGGAGCGAACTGTTGAGGTTCCCGACCTTTCGGGAGCAACGGTAAGCTCGGCGATGTCCACGCTTAAGGCGCTTGGGTTAAACCTTCGCGCTTCGGGCGCTACCACTTCTGATGGCTCAACGGCTAAGACGCAGAGCGTAGAGGCGGGCGCTACCGTTAAAGTGGGAAGCGTAGTAGACGTGGAATTCATAAGCTCGGTAGTAGACAGATAGAACAAACGAGGTGGCAAAATGACGCTTGAGAAGCTCTTTAACGGAATTGAATATTCAGGTAATCCGCCAAAGGGCTACGTCAAGGACGTTACCTCTGATTCAAGGCGGGTAGGTAAGGGTTCAGTTTTCGTCTGTATAAAGGGAAGACGCTTTGACGGACACGACCTTGCAAAAACCGCGCTCGAAAACGGAGCCGCGCTGGTTGTTACCGAAAGACCACTCGGTTTTGAAAACGAGGTTTGCGTAAAGGATACCCGCTTTACATATGCGCTCTTATGTCAAAGCTTCTTTGGCAACCCAAAGGATAAGCTGACGCTAATTGCAGTAACAGGAACGAACGGAAAAACCACGACATCGAGCATTATTAAGCAGGCACTTTGTTCGCGCGGTATTAAAGCTGGACTTATTGGCACAATCCATTGTGAAATAGGCGATATGATTATTCCCGCAAAGTTCACGACCCCCGAGGCATGGGACACAGCGGCGCTCTTTGCCCGTATGGTGAACGCGGGCTGTACCTATGTAGTAATGGAAGCGTCCTCGCAGGCGCTCGACCAGGGACGGCTTTTGGGACTTCGCTTCCAATGCGCCGTGTTTACTAACCTCACGGGTGACCACCTTGATTACCACGGTGATATGGAAAGCTATTATCAGGCAAAAAAGCTTCTGTTTTCGCAAGCAGACACGGCGGTTATAAACCTTGATGACGAATACGGAGGAAGGCTTTTTAAGGAGCTTAATAGTTCGAAAATAGGGTTTTCTATAGATAACGAAAAGGCTGATTATAAAGCTGAAAGTATTTCCTGTGCAATTAACGGCGTAAGCTTTCAGATTTCCGACGAGACCGAAAAGGCAGATGTCGTATTTCCTATGCCGGGTATGTATTCGGTTTATAACGCCTTGGGAGCCGCGTGTGCGCTTTCTTCGGCGGGAATGGATATGAAGACTGCCGCAAAGGCTGTTTCAAGCACGAGTGGCGTGAAGGGGCGCTGCGAGGTGCTGTATAGCGGCGACGTTACCGTTATATGCGACTTTGCACATACAGGCGACGGACTTGAGCAGCTTTTATCGAGTCTCAGACCCTTTGTTAAGAAACGCATGGTAACCCTTTTTGGCTGCGCGGGTGACCGCGACCCTATAAAGCGCCCTGCTATGGCTGAGGCGGTTTGCAGATATTCTGATTTTATAGTGCTTACTTCCGACAATCCTCGTACGGAAGACCCGCTTAAAATAATTAAAGAAGTGTCGCCGCTAATTAAAAAAAGCGGCAAACCCTTTACAGCGCAGCCCGATAGGCTGTATGCTATAAGATGGGCATTGGATAATCTTGAGAAGGACGATGTACTCGTGCTCTGCGGAAAGGGTCACGAGGATTATCAGGTAATAGACGGCTGCACGATATATCTCGACGAGCATAGAATTGTGCGGGAGTTTTTTGAAAAGAGGGAGGAAGCGCTGAATGAAACCGACGAAGCTTAAAGACCTATTAAAGGGAATAGCCGTAACAAAGCAACCGGACGCGCTTATAAAAAAAATAACCACCGACTCGCGAACTGTTGAAAGTGGTAGCGTTTTTGTCGCTATAAAGGGCGACAAGTTCGACGGAAACGATTTTGCGAGAAGCGCCTTTGAAGCGGGTGCCACGGCGGCGATAGTAAGCCGATATACAAACTGCGAGGGTGAGCAGATAATAGTGCGCGACACGAAGGACGCGCTTATAGAGATGGCGGGTAACTACAGAAACGCTTTTAACCCTAAAACCGTAGCGATAACGGGAAGCGTAGGAAAAACGACAACAAAAGAGATGACGGCGGCTATCTTCTCGTCCTTTGGAAAAACGCTTAAAAACGAGGGTAACCAGAATAACGAAATAGGTCTTCCTAGCACCCTGTTCCGAATGGATGACGATACACAGTTTGCGGTGCTTGAGATGGGAATGAACGGCTTAGGCGATATTAGAAAGCTTACTACAGCCGCCAAACCACGCGCGGGCGTTATAACAACTATCGGCGTCAGTCATTTAGAGCTGCTCGGAAGCCGAGAAAACATACTTAAGGCAAAGCTTGAAATTATCGAGGGTATGCCGATAGACGGAGTGCTGGTTATAAACGGCGACGACGAGCTTTTAATGGGCGCCCGCGAATATCTTGAAATAGAGACGGCGACCTTTGCTATACATAACAGCGAGGCGGACGTAGTGGCTAAGGACATTATGACCCGCCCGATGTCAACGGAGTTTACTATAGCAGATACCTTAAACGGCTCATTTAAGGCAATGATACCCTGCGCGGGTGAGCATAACGTTATGGACGCGCTTGCGGCGTATACGCTTGCTACAAGGGTGGGGCTTGACCCGAAACGGTGCGCGAAGGCGCTTTCAGAATATGAGCCCGCGGGAATGAGACAAAAATTCGTTGATTTTAACGGCATAACGGTAATTGAAGACTGCTATAACGCAAGTCCTGAATCAATGAGCGCGGCGATACACACAATCGCTTCGCTTCCGAACGAGGGACTAAAGGTTGCGGTGCTCGGTGATATGCTCGAGCTTGGTGAAATTACAAAGGACGCGCACGCGCAAGCGGGCATAGAAGCGGCAAAGCTCGGAATTGATATTCTTCTTTGCTACGGAGAGAATATGAAGCTTTGCGTAGAAAGTGCGAAATCCGCGGGAATAACGAGCGCGGAGCATTTCAGCGACAAGGCGGAGCTTGCCGATTACCTTGAAAAGACCCTTCACAGCGGCGACGCTGTTATCTTTAAAGCGAGCCGAGCTATTAAGCTTGAGGAAGTAATTGACGGCTTTTATAAGTTTTGCAACGAAAGAAGAACGGAGCAGAAGTAATGGAACGCACAGCTATACTTGTAACCGCCATTGTCGGCTTCGGTCTTACGGCTATTCTCGGCTTTTGGCTTATACCTTGGCTTAAACGACTGAAATACGGTCAGACGATAAACGAGATAGGTCCTAACTGGCATAAGGCAAAAGAGGGAACCCCCACAATGGGCGGAATAATGTTTATTGTCGGTACGCTTACCGCTATAGCGGTGGGCTACGTTACCCTCATTCTCGAAGCGCCTCAATTCTTAGGTGAGCAGTATCTTACCGAGAACGTTCGGCTTCTTGCGGGCATAGGCGCGGCGCTCGGCTTTGGCGCGATAGGCTTCTTAGACGATTATCTTAAGGTTATTCATACAAGGAACCTCGGTCTTACCGCGAAGGCTAAGATGGCGTTGCAGTTTGTGATAACGGGTCTTTACCTTTACGTTATGTACACCTTCGGCGCTTGTGATACTAACCTATTTATCCCGTTTATAGGTACCTTTGACCTCGGAATATGGTACTTCGTATTGTCGTTTATCTTCATTATCGGGCTTGTTAACGCTGTTAATCTGACAGACGGTATAGACGGGCTTGCTTCGTCTGTTACTTTTGTTGTAAGTCTTATATTTATCGTGATTTCAATGCTTTTAGGCTATCTCGGAACAAGCCTTTTCGCGACAGCCATTGCGGCGGGCTGCGTTGGGTTTATTCTTTGGAATTTTCACCCCGCGAAGGTCTTTATGGGGGATACGGGCTCTATGTTCCTTGGCGGCGCGGTAATAGCTATGGGCTACGGTATATCAATGCCCGCGCTGTTAATACTTATAGGGATAGTTTATCTGTGCGAGGCGGGCTCGGTAATGCTTCAGGTCGGCTATTTCAAGCTGACCCACGGTAAGCGTATATTCAAAATGACGCCGATACATCACCACTTTGAGATGAGCGGATATTCAGAAGAAAAGATTGTCGCGCTGTTCTGCGCCGTTACACTGTTGGGCGGCGGGCTTGCTATCTGGTCGGTTTTAATAAAATAGCGGAGAAATTATGGCTGAAAACATAGTTGATACAAAGAAAAAAGAAAAGAAGCAAAAGCGGCGTGTGGACACACCGCTTCTTATTGTTACCTTTGTTTTGGTTGTGTTTGGGCTTATAATGATGTTTTCGGCGAGCTACGCTAACGCATGGTATATGTTCGGAGACAGCTACCATTATATAAAGAACCAACTGTTATTTGCCGTTATTGGTATTGCGGCAATGCTTGTTATTTCAAGAATTAACTATCATATACTCCATAAATTCGCGTGGATATTGTATCTTGTATCTGTAGTGCTTCTTGTTATTACTCTGTTTATGCCGCCGATAAATAATTCTAAACGATGGATAATACTTCCCGGACTTCCGACCTTTCAGCCGTCAGAGCTTGCAAAGTTTGCGATAATTCTACTGTTTTCGCATATTGCGTCTATAAAAAACGAAAAGATGAAGGAGTTCAAATACGGCTTTTTGCAGCCCATTATAATAATGGGTGTTATAGCCGCAATAATGCTTCAGCAGCCTCACCTTTCGGGAACTATTCTAATATTAATGGTAGGCTCAGTGCTTATGCTTATAGCTGGAACAAAGTTCCGCTGGTTCGGTATTGCGGGAGCTATAGCTGTGCCGCTCGGTGTGGCGTTTATCTTTTTTTCGGATAAAATGGAATACGCGATGTCGCGTATTAATATGTGGATTGACCCGTTTCAGGACAGAACGGGTGACGGACACCAGATTATCCAGTCGCTTCTCGCTATCGGCTCCGGTGGAATAATGGGGCTTGGGCTTGGAAATTCACGGCAGAAGCACCTTTATGTGCCTGAGCCGCAGAACGACTTTATTTTTTCAATTATATGCGAGGAACTGGGCTTTGTCGGCGCGCTGTTTATAATCATACTCTTCCTTGTATTCGTCTTTCGCGGTTTTGCCGTAGCTATGAAGGCGCCTGACAGGTTCGGCGCACTATTAACGATAGGAATAACCTGTCAAATAGGCATTCAAGCTATGCTTAATATTGCCGTTGTTTCGGGGACTGTTCCTAATACGGGAATAAGTCTGCCGTTTTTTAGTCAGGGCGGAACGTCGCTCGCTATGCTTCTTGCCGAGGTGGGCGTTATGTTATCTGTTTCACGATATTCGTCAATAAAAAAGCTGTAGGGGTAAAGATGAAAGCTGTATTAGCCGCAGGCGGCACGGCGGGACATATTAACCCCGCGCTTGCCATTGCAAACGAAATAATGCTAAACCAACCAGACTCCGAAATTGTCTTTATCGGACGCGAGGACGGTATGGAGAAAAAGCTCGTAGAACAAGCGGGCTATAAGCTTATACCTCTCGAAACCCACGGCTTTATGAGAGAGCTTTCCTTTGAGGCAATAGCTCAGAACGTAAACGCCGTTCGCTGCGCTATACTTGGGCAGATAAAATGCGGACGCTTTTATAAGGAATTTAAGCCTGATATTGTAATCGGTTGCGGCGGCTACGTCAGCGGACCCGTGGTACAAAAAGCGGCAAAGATGAAGATTAAGACCGTCGTACAGGAGCAAAACTCCTTCCCGGGCGTCACGACAAAGCTGCTTTCCCGTCAGGTAGACAAGATATTCGTCGCTAACGAGGAAGCCGCGAAGCGTATAGGCTTTTCCGAAAAATGCGTCGTCGCGGGGAATCCCGTAAAAGCCGAGTTTTTTACAGCCGACAGACAGAAGATAAGAAAAAAGTGGGGGATAGGCGACAAGGTTTGTATACTATCCTTCGGCGGCTCGCTCGGCGCACGCACAATCAACGAGATAAGCGCAAAGCTAATGCTGCTTAATAAAGACAACAAGGACGTGTATCACGTACACGCAATGGGACAGTACGCAACGGAATCCTTTCCAAAGCTACTTGAAGAGTACGGCTTGAAGAACGGCAAAAACATAAGGGTAGAGGAATTCATCAGCGATATGCCCGAATGCTGCGCTGCGGCAGACATTATCATTTCTCGCTCGGGCGCTATAACTGTCAGCGAAATAGCGGCGGCGGGCAGAGCCTCCGTACTTATTCCCTCACCAAACGTTACGGAAAACCACCAGTATTACAATGCGCTTACCCTTGTAAACGCAGACGCCGCGTTAGTTTATGAGGAAAAGGATATTGATACGGATAAGGTTGCGAAGGATATTTTCGAGCTTGAAAAGGATAGGCATCGCTTAAAGCTTATGGGCGTAAACGCACGCGCGCTCGCCGTGCCGAACACCTCGAAAAGAATTTACGAAAACATTGTGAAGCTAATCGACTTTACATAGCGTTGAGGACGGAATAATGGGAAAAAAGACGTCAAACGTAAAGAGAATAAGGCGTGTGAAGCATAAGGGAAGGGCACTTCTCGCGGTGCTAATTATTCTTGGCGTTATTACCTGCGTGGCGCTTTCTCTTACGGTGTTTTTCCCGATAACAGAGTTTACCGTAACGGGAAACGTTACGTCCTATTATGACGAAGTAATAATAAATGCCTCGGGGATTAAAATGGGGGACAACCTATTCGCGTTTTCTTCCTCCTCGGTCCAAAGAAAAATCAGCGAGGCGTTTCCTTACATAGAATCGGTTAAAGTAAAAAGAAGTCTGTCGGGAAGAATAACGCTGGAATGCACAGAGGCGTACGACTTTTTATCCTTGCCGCTTAACGACGGTACATATCTTGTTCTTTCGCCGAACCTAAAGATTGTGGAGATAGCCACCTCGAACCAGAAGGGCTTCGCGGAGATTTACGGGCTTAATCCGTCCGCCGCAAAGACAGGCGGCAAACTCTCGTCTGCGAGCGAAAACGGTACGACCTATCTTGAATATGTTATAAACGCCGCGAACGAATATGGTATGCTGGATAAACTTTCAGCCGTGGATGTAGCGGACAAGCTTAATCTGTCGCTTGTGTACGATAACCGCTTTTATGTGATGATAGGAACGGCAAACCAGATTGATTATAAGATGAAAATGTTAAATCAGATTGTCACGGAAAATATAGCGGATACGGAGTCGGGCTATATTGACGTTTCTGTTCCGGGGAAGGCTACATACAATGTGGGCGCGCTTACGCTGCCTGAGGGATACGGCGTTCCCGCAAAAATCGAAACAAAGCCTGAACCCGCAGAAGAAAACAAATAATTCTACATTATTTATCGTTGAAAAATATTATAAACTGTGTTACATTTAATATAAATATATTTATTATATTTGAGGAGGACTATTCGTGCCTAATTTTGCTTTAATTGATGATATCCCTTACGGGACTGCCATAAAGGTTGTCGGTGTCGGCGGCGGCGGCGGAAATGCCGTAAACAGAATGGTGCAAACGGGAATTCAAGGCGTTGAGTTTATCGCTATGAATACCGACAGCCACATACTTCGCTTCAGCAAAGCGAGCCTTAAGCTTCAGCTTGGAACTAAGCTTACAAGAGGTCAGGGCGCGGGCGGAAAGCCCGAAATCGGTCGTAAAGCGGCGGAGGAGAGCCATGACGAGATAGTGGCGGCGTTAAAGGGTACCGATATGGTCTTTATCACCGCGGGTATGGGCGGCGGAACTGGCACGGGCGCCGCACCTATAGTTGCCTCCATCGCAAAAGAGATGGGTATACTTACAGTCGGTATAGTAACTAAACCCTTCAATTTTGAAGGCAAGAATAAAATGAAGATAGCCGAGGAGGGTATCGACGAACTAAAGAAGAATGTAGATTCTATCGTTGTTATCCCTAACGAACGGCTTAAGCTTATAAGCGAAGAAAGAATTACCCTTGCAAACGCATTTGAAGCGGCTGATAACGTGCTTCTTCAGGGCGTACAGAGCATTTCTGAGCTTATTAACGTACCGGGCTTCATTAACCTTGACTTTGCGGACGTTTGCTCAGTAATGCGCGATATGGGCTACGCTCATATGGGTGTTGGGCGCGCCGCTGGTAAAGACAAGGCACAGCAGGCTGCAACGCTTGCTATCTCAAGCCCGTTACTTGAAACAACAATTAACGGTGCGCGTGGCGTAATAATCAACTTTACCGCGAATAACGATATTGACCTTGAGTCGGTAGAGAACGCGGCGCAGATGATTTCCTCCGCCGCTGACCCGAACGCGAATATTATCTGGGGAACCGCGTTTAATGACGAGCTTCAAGACGAGATGATTGTAACCGTTATTGCGACGGGCTTCGACAGTAAGGGCGGCGCGAAGAGCCAATATGTTTTTGACCCTGCGAACGACCCGTTCTCGAACAATCCTTTTGTAGATTACGGAACGCCGTCAGCACCCTCCAACACGCAGGCAGGCAGCGGAACACCGCTTACTAAGGATGACTACACCGAAATAATGCGAATACTCGATAACAACCCCAACAATCCGAACAGATAAAGAGGGAAGCCGTATGAGTCTTACCGACGAAAACGGAAGAATGTATCATATAGCGCTCAAAAAGGAAGACCTTGAGGGCGCAAGATACGCTATAATCTGCGGTGACCCCGCAAGGGTACCGAAGATTGCGGAAATGCTCGATAACCCTAAGGAGTTAGGCTGTAACAGAGAATATAACAGCTGGCTCGGCGAGCTTTCGGGAAAAAAGACAGTGGTTATGAGCCACGGTATTGGCGGGTCGTCTACGGCAATCGCGCTTGAGGAATTAATTAAGCTCGGTGTTGATACCTTTATCCGCGTGGGAACAAGCGGCGGTATGCAGATGGATATACTTCCCGGCGATATTGTAATATTAAACGGCGCTATTCGAATGGAAGGCACATCAAAAGAATATCTGCCTATCGAGTTTCCCGCTGTAGCGGATTTCAGCGTTACCTCGGCGCTTAAGAGCGCGGCGGACAAGCTGGGCGAGCGCTATCAAATAGGCATTGGACAATGTAAGGATTCCTTTTACGGTCAGCATTCACCTGATACCATGCCGATTTCTTATGAGCTCAAAGAAAAGTGGGAGGCGTGGAAGCGCGGCGGAGCGTTAGTTTCCGAGATGGAATCCGCGGCATTATTTATAATAGCCTCGGCGCGCAAGGTGCGCGCGGGAGCGGTAATGCTTTGCGTATGGAACCAAGAGCGCGTGAGCGCTGGAATAAAGGATAAGTCAGACCACGATACCTCACTTGCGGCGAAAACAGCGGTTGAAGCTATAAAACTTCTTGCGGCGAACGAATAAATTTAGAATGCGGAGGACGCTTTTACTATGAATGAAAACACAAAAGGTGCGTTTGAACAAAGAGGGGCTCTGTTCGAGACGTCTTTTAGAGGTTACAAAAAAGAAGCGGTCAACGCATTTATTGACGAATTAGTTAACGACACAAACAAAAGAGAAGAAGAACAAGCGGCGATAATCCAGAATCTTTCCCGAAAGAACAATGATATGTCGGCAAGGCTGACCTCCTATGAGATGAAGCTCACCGAAATAGTGGAAAAGTTCAAGGAAGAGAAAAGCGCTAATCTTGGACATATTGATATCGCAAATAAGTTTAAGGCGCGTGTGCGCGACCTTGAGAGTGCGCTTGCTACCGTTACGGAGGAAAAGGATAACGCTCTTCATAAGCTAAAGGAAACAAGCGACACTAACAGCAGAAACGAAGAGATGCTGCGTCAATGTGAGATAACAATAAGCTCGCTTGACGAGGAAATAAAAGCTGTCAAGGCGGACTACCAGCACCAGATAGAAAAGATGACCGCCGAATACAATGAAACTGTTATTAGGCTTAATACCGAAAAGGCTGAAACACAGGAAGCCTTAAGAGGCGAGAAGGACGAGGCTGTTCGTAGTCTTACTGAGAAGCTGAACGAAACCGAATCGCGTCTTACCGCTGAAAAGAACGAGCTTGATTCTGAAAAGAATGGAGCTATTTCCGCTCTGGCTGAGGAAAAAAGAGCGCTTGAAGAAAAACTGAACGCCGAACAGCAGCGCTTTGAAAATGAAAAGGCGGAGCTGGCGTCGCGGTTTAACGAGGAAATACAGAACGAGCGCGCAAGACTTATTAATGAGAACGCGGAGAGTATAAACAGAGTAACCTCGGAGAAGGACGCGGAGCTTTCGAGACTTACGGCGGAGAGAAACGAAATACTCAGCAAGGTGAATGCGGATAGAGAGAACATTATTCGCGCCTTGAACGAAAAGAATTATAACGACGCGGAAGCCTTAAAGGCAATGTTCAACGAGAAGCTTGCCGAGCTTGAAAAGCAGCATAATGACGAGCTTGCGAGCCTTACGGCGAGAAAGAACGACGAGATAGTTAAGCTGAACGGCACGCTAAACGATTTAAAGCTGCGCTATGAGCATGACTATGTTACCTACAATAACGCAAAAAGCGCGCTTGCTCAGTTGAAGAATGTTATAGCCGCTAAGAGTGAGGAGATAGATAACCTCATGAACAACGGCGCGTCGCTGACGAGAAAGCTTGACGAGGCGTCACAGCGCAACACCGCCCTCGCACGGGTTATAGACGAAAAGCAGAATGAAATAGTCAGACTATCTGAGGTTATCGGTGAACACGAGAAGGCGCTTTCCGAAAAGGACGCAGAAATAAATAGCAGAATTGAAGAATACAATAAGCTGGTTGACGAGCTTGATGAAAAAGACCTAATAATTTCTGCAAAAACAGCGGAAATAGCTATGCGTGACCGTCAGATAAGCGATAAGGATAACACGCTTTCGATAAAGGATAAACAGATAGGCGAGCTTAAGAACAACGAGATAGCCGCGAAGAAGAAAATTTCCGAGCTTGAAAGCCTTAATACCACCACAAACGCCTTGTTTGAAGAGTATAAAAAGAAGTATGCGGGTATAATTAAGAGCAACCATGAGTACGCTCAGCGCCCGGTACAAAGACCAATGGCTCCGAACCAGAACGCGGCGCAGCCGCAGAAGCCTATTGCGTCTCCTGTTAAAACGCCCGCTCAACAGAACTCCTTTAGGGGTTATCCCCAGCAAAGTCCCGCCCAACAGCCACATCAGGTATTCGCGTATCCGCCTCAGCAGGGCGCGGGAAGGCAGCCTATACAGGGAGTACCGCAGACAGCGAGACCCGCTTATTCTCCCACACAGCAAGCGACGCATATACAGCCTACACCGCAAGCTCAGCAGCCTGTAAACGCGCCCGCTTTCTCTGGATACAACAATAATCCTTATTTTAGAAACCCGAACGAAGAGAAAAAATAAAGCAAAACCCGAGCTAACAGCTCGGGTTTTCCATATTAAAGTTTAAAGCCCGCATTAAGCGGGCTTTTTTTAATCGTTATTCTCAAGTAAATATGTAGCTTCAAGGTCGCACAGATGGAGCTTAACCGCGAGCGGATACTTCATAAAAGCATTGGCTACAGAAAAGCCGCCGACTCGTGCGTTGTCGTCAAAGCCGCCCATATGCCAACGTATCGCTATGGCTTCTGCGGGCTTTAGACGCATAAATCTTTCTATAAGAAAGACCGACTTTTCGCCGTGACCGAAGGGAAACTTGTCCTCAATTGAATAATAGGGAACCTTTTCCCACTGACCCGTGTTTTCATTTTTGACGTTTCTTGTCGTTTCCTTGTAAAATTCAGCCTTACAAACGTCGTGAAGTAGTGAAACGATAGCCACGCTTTCAGCGTTCTCTTCACCCTCACAGCGTTTCATTAAAAGCTCAAAGACATTAAGAGAATGGATTATAAGACCTTCTGAAAACGCGCAGTGAAACTTTGTGCTTGCGGGTGCGGTAAAAAAATCGGTGCGCTTATCGAGCCAGTCGAGAAGCTCAATGTTGCCCTCGCGGTTTATGTACTGTTGATAGCTTTGAAAAAATCTGTCTTTATTCTCCGACAACTTTACACCAGCTTTACAGCTCGAGGGTGTCGAGAATTTCTTTTAAAGCCTTAGCTTCTTCCTTAGAAAGGGAGATGCCCTTTCCCATCTTCTCGTTGCCGGGCGCCCAGTCACGTATATCGTACTTAGGCTCGCGGTCGTTCCAGCTAACAAGGTTGAGCTCACGGCTCCAGCCGTTAGAGCTTTCCGATAAAACGCCGACCTGCTCGACTATTTCATATTTAAACTCAGCCATAATTATTCCTCTTTCTAAAAATTAGATAAGTTAATATTACTAAATTGATTATATATTTACAACAGTATTTATATAATAAAAATAATTTCATTGAAATACACAAAAACGATATCCTTCTTTTTTGCATAATTCCGAGGAAAAACCACGATTATTTAGAAAAAACCATCTTGACAAAAACGGCTTAAACTGTATAATAAAACTTACGCATTGCGGAATTGTGTAATGGTAGCACGACAGACTCT
>CAYWJF010000025.1:0-7203 GCA_964458545.1 uncultured Oscillospiraceae bacterium
AAAAAATAGTGATAGCTTGAAAGAGTGGGAAAAATGAGTAAAGCAAAAGACAAAATGAGTACAGGCGAGCTGTATCTGCCGGGCGACAAGGAGATATTAGACGATATGTTCGAGCGGCTTGAGCTTGTCTTTGAATACAACAATACCCGCCCGAAGGAGTTCGAGAAGAAGGCGAGGCTTCTTAAAGAAATGTTCGCCGAGATAGGGGAGTGCACCTACATAGACGCGCCGCTTCACGCGAACTACGGCGGCGGTCATACCCACCTTGGAAGCCACGTCTACGCGAACACAAACCTCACCCTTGTGGACGACGGCGAAATTTATGTGGGCGACTACACAATGATAGGTCCGAACGTGGTGCTCGCAACGGCGGGACACCCTATTTGCCCCGAGCTTCGTGAAAAGGGTTACCAGTTCAACCTGCCGATACACATCGGCAAGAACTGCTGGCTCGGCGCGGGGGCGATAGTGCTTCCCGGGGTGAGCGTTGGCGATAATACCGTAATAGGCGCGGGCAGCGTCGTGACGAAGGATATACCATCCGGAGTGGTAGCCGTAGGAAACCCGTGTAGGGTGCTTCGCAAGGTGAATGAGCATGACCGCGAATACTACTATAAGGATTTGAAGATACCCTACGGCGAAAACGGCGAGGTGCTGTAGAAATGATTTACGAAGCAAAGGAAAAGGATATTCCCGCCGTTCTCGCGCTTGCAAGAAAGCTGTGGGAGGACGCGGACGTGACCGAGCTTGAGAGAGATATAGCGCGTTACGTTGATGGAGAAGAGACCGCGGTATACATTGACGAAGAGGACGACAAGCCCGTGGGCTTCGCTATGTTTGCCCTTCGGCACGACTATGTTGAGGGCAGCGAAAGCAGCCCCGTGGGATACCTCGAGGGTATCTTCATTGAAGAGGGCTACAGAAAGCAGGGAATAGGAAAGAGGCTAATTGAGACTTGCGAAGTAAGGGCAAGGGAGCTTGGCTGCACGGAGCTTGCGAGCGACTGCGAGCTATGGAACACCGACAGCCTCGCGTTTCATCTCGCTTACGGCTTTAAGGAAGCGAACAAGATAATTAGCTTTATTAAAAAGCTTTAGTTAAAGCGCGATTTTCGTGGTTAAGGTATTATAGCTTTCTCATTCCTGTAATACCGCGTTTGTAAGTGTGAAGCAGTAAAATGCTTAAACAAAAAGCTCCGATAAAATCGGAGCTTTTACTTTAATATGAGTTTTCGCTTACGGAACCATTGTTATAATCTTGCCGTTCTCGTCATAGTTGAGCTCGCGGTACTTTACGCAACGCTGGTGGTTCACGCCGCCCGAAAGGGAACTGTCGTGATAGAAGAGATACCACTTGCCCTTATACTCAACTATTGAATGGTGGGTGGTCCAGCCGATAACGGGCTCAAGTATTCTTCCCTGATAGGTGAACGGACCCGTCGGGCTCTTGCTGGTGGCATATACGAGGTAATGGGTTGTGCCTGTGGAATAAGAAAGGTAATAGGTGCCGTTATATTTGTGCATCCACGGACCCTCGAAATAGCGCCTGTCCTCGTCGCCGCCTGTAATAGGCTTGCCGTTCTCGTCAAGTATCTGTATCTCCTTCGGCGCTTCCGCGAAGGAAAGAAGGTCGTCGCTCATTAAAGCCACGCGCGGACCGATAGCGGGCTCGTCACCCTGCGGACCATTCGAATGCTTGCTTATATCGAAGGAGCCAGATTCCCAGCATTCAAGCTGACCGCCCCAAAGACCGCCGAAGTAGGTGTAAACCTTGCCGTCGTCGTCGGGGAAGATAGCGGGGTCGATAGAATAGCTGCCCTCAATATAGTTTGCTTCGGGCTTAAAGGGACCCTCGGGGCGCTCGGATATCGCTATACCGAGATGGAAAACGCCGTCCTTGTCCTTGGCGGGGAAGATGAGATAGTACTTGCCGTTTTTATAGATGGCGTCGGGCGCCCACATCTGCTTGCCAACCCACGGAACGTCCTTCATATGAAGAGCCTCGCCGTTATCCTTGCACTCGGCGGTAATGTCGTCCATAGAAAGGATATGGTAATCCTCCATAGCGTACTGGTCGCCGTTGTCGTTGTCCTCGCAGTTATGTGAGAGGTCGTGAGAGGGGTAGATATAAATCTTTCCCTCAAAGACGTGCGCGGACGGGTCCGCGGTATAGATGTTAGTAACCAGCGGTTTGTTTTCGTTAGCGTTAGTGCTCAATTGATAAGTCCCCCTTGTTTCTCAAGCCTTTGTTTAGGCTGAATAATGCTGTCGCCTTAAAGCGAGCTTGTTATATTCAAATATAGCACATTTTAATAGTTTTAACAAGTATGGTAGTGAGAAACTTGAAAAATATATCTAAAATGTTGTATGAACTTATACTTTTATGCAGTAGTATGTGATATTATGGAACAAAAGGGGGTATTTTATGGAAAAGAAAGCAACGGTATATGTGCGGCACCTTGACGCGCCCTACCAGACAGAAAGCTTAACTCATTTTAAGCCGCTCGGCGAAGAGCTTAAAGCCGAGGTAAAGGCAGCGGTTTACGAAATTTTTGATAAGGCGGGCGGCGAAAAGCTACTTAAAGAAAGCCGCGAGGTTTTCATTAAACCCAACGGAATAGACGGACAGCCCTACTGCTACACCCGCCCCGAGCTTGTAGAGGCGGCGATAGAATACTGGAACGAGCACGGCGCAAAGAAGGTTTACCTTTTTGAGAACTCCACCCAAAGCAACGCCACTCGGCTTGTTTACGCGGTTACTGGCTACGAAAAGATATGTAAGCGGACTAAAGCTATACCCGTCTATCTCGACGAGGACAAGACGGTGGAATTTGAGTTTCGCGGAAAGCCCTCCGAAAAAGACGACCCGAACGGCTATATGAAAACCACCTTCGGAATGCCCCGCTTCGTCGTAAAGAACCTTATTGAAAACAAGGACAAGAATTTATATATCAGCCTTCCCAAACTAAAAACGCATTCTATGGCGGGCGTAACGCTCGGCGTAAAGAACCAGTGGGCGTTTCCCTGTCAAGCCGCGCGAGGCTTTGACCACAACTATAACCTTTCAAGTAAGCTCGCGGACGTGCTGAGCTATCTGCGTCCCGACTTTACTATACTTGAGGGCGTAGAGGGCACGATATATGGACACTATCCCGTAACAGCGCTCGCCGACACTGCGGTGCTGCCGCTTAAGGTGCTTGTGGCGGGCGAAAATGTTGTCGCTACCGATATGGTCGGTGCGCGGGTCTTCGGGCTTACGCTTGACGACGTGCCGCACCTTAAGGACCCGGTGGAGCGCGGCTACTCAGACGGAGTAAAGAAGCTTTCTGATATAGCTATAGACGGCGACATTTCAATGTACGATAAAAAGTATAGCTACGACCTGATTGACTGCTACCCTAAGGACGTGAAGATTATAAAGGGGAAAGAGCGCTGCTGTAAGCAGGGCTGCCAGAACAACCCGCTTACCCTTTTACAAATACTCTATAACGACCACGGCGGCAGGGGCGGCTGGACTATGGTTATGGGTAAGGGTCACGACGAAAGAGAGATAGATGCGATTGAGGGTAAGGTGCTTATCGTGGGTGGTTGCGCAATAAAGGAGACGAGCGAGCGGCTAATAAAAAGGCTCGGGAGAAAGAACGTTTATCTCAGCCCTAAGTGCAACAGTCTCGCGGACTCCGCAGCGGCAATGTTCCACCTAATGAAGGTGAACCCTATGGTCTTTGTGCCGATTAACCCACTAAAGGCGCTGTGGTGTCTCACGCTATCCAAGCTTCACGGCTCAACCGCGCTTGTGCCTTCGCCGTTTTCAAACCTCTTTAAAACGGTATAGGCGAGGGTTGAGAAACAGCAGAACATATGATAGTATTGTTAAAATGACTTTTCAGAGGAAAGCTATGAGAGAGAAATTTCGCGACAATTTGTTCTATATTGGGCTTCTTATTATGTCGCTGACCCTATTCGCGGAGCACCTGTTTTCTGTTGAAAACAACCTGACCTGCTTTTTAAAGGGAGCGGCGTGCGGGCTGGAGCTGGTCGGCATAATCGTTATGCTGAAGAATAAGAACAAGAAGAAGGACTAAGGCAAAGCTATGAATTATCCCTACGGCTATTGCGGAATGCCCTGTGCGCTCTGCTCAAGATACCGTACCGACGGCAGGAGCCGCTGCGAGGGTTGCTCGGCGGGCGGCTACTACACCGACGTATGCAAGGTGAACGCCTGCTGTAAAGAAAAAGAGCTTTCGCATTGCGGAGGCTGCGCGGAGTTTCCCTGCGTGCGGCTCGGCAGGATGGGTGATTTTCGAGACCTAAACACAAATAACGTAAAAATGCGTACCTGCGGCGCGGTAGCGAAGGCGGGGCTTGAGAGCTGGTACACAGAATACGCCGAGCGAGCGGACCTACTTACCGACGCGCTCGCGCACTACAACGACGGGCGTATGAAGAGGTTCCTTTGTGAGCTGTTTATCCAAAGCGATATCGAAACGCTTCGCGAGATAATGCGTCGAGCAAAGGAGATAAGCGGAACACCAAAGGAGTGTGGCAGGGCGTTTCGTGAGATTACTGAGATTATACGGAGGGAAACAAAGGGATGAAGACTTTAAAAGCGAACGGCGGATATATTAAGGTGACGGTGGGGCTGCTTATTCTAATTACGGTGGTTATCGGCTACTACCCTATGCCGCAGTACTGCGTCGAAATGACCTGCATTTCAAACACCTTGAGCGGGCTTCTGCTTATCGTTGACGGCATATTGAATATCACAAAGAAAGGGCAGGTAAACGGAATACTCTACTTAACGGTAGCCGTATGTATTTTGTCGGTGTTCTTCATCTGCACGGCGAGCCTTACGGGCTTTTTCAAATTTAATTTCAGCGGCGCGTTTTTCTTTCTTCACGTCACTAATCCTATGGCGTTCGCGCTATGCTGGTTGTTTCTTACGAAGCCCTTTAGCGGAAATAAGAAGGCGCTGTTTCTTACGCCGCTGCTTATGACGGCTTATCTAATTTTCGACTACATTCTGAGCCGCTTTACAGGCAAATTTGTGTATGGTTTTGTTGGGTATGAGGTTTTGACACCGCTTATTGCCGTGGCGGTATTGGTTGTTATGTACTTAATTATGCTTGGCTTTGCTTTACTGCTTTCGGCGCTTCATAAAGGCGCTCAAGGAAGTAAAGAAATAAACGCGGAGGTATAAGCGAATGAGCTTCACGGTCAATATCTATTACACGGGCGAGAACGGCAATGCGCGGCGCTTTGCAGAGGAGATGGAGAAGAGCGGGCTTGCGAGAGAGGTTCGCGCCGAAGAGGGAAACGAGAGATACGAGTACTTCTTCCCGATGAACGACCCCGAAACGGTACTGCTTATCGACCGCTGGCGGGATGAGGAGGCGCTCGACTTGCACCATAAATCCGAGATGATGAAAAGAATAGCCGCGCTTCGCGAGAAGCACGCGCTTCGTATGCGCGTGGAGCGCTTTAAGGAGCTGTAAAGCTGTTAGTCTGGCTTGACAGGCTACGGTATTGCCGATATAATATGGGTGCAGCGTAGCTGCGACTGAATTTGCGTACCGTTGGCAAGCAAAACAACGGATTGACTGAATTTGCGTACCGTCGGCAAGCAAAACGACGGATTGACTGAATTTGCGTACCGTTGGCAAGTAAAACAATGGATTGACGGAAAGCTCTTGCCCTTGGCAAGAGCTTTTCTTTATCAAAAAAGCTGCAGGTAACAGTAAGCGTTGAAGGAACTGCTATGCCTCGTACACAGTTGTTAAGCGTGTTGCGAGTTCGGCTTAAGTCTGTACGACTGCTATGGTAATTTTAAAGAATTGCACAGTATAACGGTAATAAAAAAGAGTAAAGGCAGAGTTAAAGATGATTTTCACACATATTTCGGAGCAGAACGGCTGGATAGTGGTAGACTACGCCGCTACATGGAAGTACGGCTATGATTTTATGCTGGACGCGGCGCAGACAATGATTGATACCGATTTTAAGGATAAGCTACAGCGCGTAGCCGTGGCACAGATAGCGGGCGCGCCCGACTCAGAAAAGCTGGATGGCGTAAACGCGGCTGGAGGCAACCTTCGCGCCTTCGCGGATACCCGCGAGGAGAACGGAGTTCTTACCGTTTCGGGCTTAAGCTCAATTATGGAATGTCCCATACAGCTTAGTTTTTTTAACCAAACTAACGTAGTGAGACTCTTCTGCCCCCTTAAAAAGTATTTTGACGAGCACGGTGAGCACGTTTTCGACAACTATATGAATAGTATAGAAATTAAAGCTTATTGCAAAGAAGCGGAGCGAAAGGTGCTCGCGGAGCTCGGGAAGTAAACAAAACATAGAGCAAAAAAAAGAACGGCTGAATATATCAGCCGTTCTTTTTTGATAGAATTAAAAGTCGCGGTAGTTGTTCTACGCTACGGCGAGAATTAGTGGCGATAACCGACAGAAGAATCGCCCTTATCTACTTAACCTTATTTACTTATTCGGAAATAGTCGTTTTCGCAGTCAAGCCCTTTAGCATCTCTGGGCGCTTCTTGCTAAAGAAATAAAGGGAAATTAGTATTGCCGCCGCTACGACGGAGAGCGCAATTGCCGCGCCGAGATAGGGGGGAACATAGCGAATTACTACCTCGTTTACGCCGTCTTGAAGCTCTACACCGAGAAGGCTGTTAAAGAGCATAACGCCGTCCGCGTTTTCGCCGTTTACGGTTATCTCCCAATAGGGCGAATATAGAAGCGAGGTGAACAGCGTCTTCTCGCCGTCTGAATTTACCGTGAGGGTAACAAGACCGTCCTTCACCGTTAGCTTTTCGGGAGCGCCGTTTTGAAGCAGCGCGTAAGCTTCTTCAAAAATTGATTTATCAAGCCCATAGAAAAGCTCGCCCGTAATCCTTGCTGACTCGTCGTAGAAGTCGTACTTAAAGGTTATCTCGTCGCCTTTACTAAATTCGCCGAGGTTTATTACCGATTGGAAGTTTGTCGTGTCGTATTTACCGAGGGCTTTTCCGTTGACGTAAAGCTCAACGCCGTTACTCGCGGTTGTGCCAAGCCAAGCGTAGCCGTAAAGGTCGCTTTCAGCAGTAAAGGTAATTTCACCAGAGTTTGTCGCGGCATCGTAGCTGCGTGCGGCTTCCAAGAGCGGCGAGAAATAGTCCTTGTTTTGACCGCTCAAAGAGCAAAGCATAGCGTTTTG
>CAYWJF010000025.1:7303-23610 GCA_964458545.1 uncultured Oscillospiraceae bacterium
GTGCTTTCGTCATCCGCGAGAAGGTATTTAAAGGAGAGCAGAGCGTCAGAAAAAGCGGTGGAGCCGCGCGCGTAAATATTACGGTCGTAACCCATTAGCTCAGAGAAGCGCTGGGTAATATCGGTTTGAGAGGAGAAAAGGGAGTTTCCGTTATAGTTGAGCCAGAGCGGGTCGTTGTAGGTTTCGTGGTAGGTTTTTTCTATGCGGTAGAAGCCGTCCTCAAGCGATTCGGCTTTTTCCAACGATTCAGAGTTGGTCGTAATAAACTCCGCGAAATGGTTATAGTCGTAGTACTCAAAAACGGACAGTGTAAAGTAGGTGTTAAGCAGCAGCTCAAAGGAAACCGCAAGCACAAGCAGAAGGTTTATAATTTGGCTCGGCTTCCCTTTTGAATTTAACCAGAAAAAAGCGAGATACGCAAAAAGCAGTATGAGCGAAACGGCTATTCGCTTAACGCTTGGAATGTTCTCGTTAACAAAGTAGGCAATAACGGCAAATACCAAGAAAAGCGAGCCAGTAATAAGATACTGCTTCTTTGTAGGGGCTAACTTCGTTCCCGCGCAGCGACCTGCCACAAAGACGGCGAAGAAGCAGATAACAAAGGTATAGCGGTAGGGAAACCAGTTGGGAGCAGAGCCTCCGTGAAGAATTAGGTTAAAGGTTTTATTTACCGAAACGATTAGGAAAAGAAGAAACAGCGCCCCCGAAGCGATTTTCTCGCGAGAGGAGATATTCTTGCTTTGAAAGAAAAGAAGGATAAGCGGAAGACAGATAAGACCACAGTAAACTACGGGAAGCCCGTCTACGATATTGTTCCACGCGAAGGAGCCGACGAAGAACTTTGATATAAGCCCGAGCGGGTTATAGTTAAGCTCAAGACTGAACGCCATTTTAAACAGCCCGCCCTTATCTGCTGAGGCGCCGATAACGGTGGGTATCAGATAAAAGGAGGTAAGGAGGACTGATATAAAGGAAATAAAAACAAAAAACGCCGTTTTCTTAATAAAAAAGGAGCCTCTCGAAGACTTTTCGATATTTCCGCAATAGATATAAAGACGGCAGATAAAAAACGCGCCGAGGAAGAAGCAGACCATATACGCGAAGTAGTAGAAATGCATTACCGTAAAAAAGAGAGTCAAGGCAAAGGGTAGAAAGCTGTTTTTCGTGATAAACCGTTCGGTTAAGACGCAAAGAACGGGGAGGATAACAATAAAGAAATGCCAGTCGTTTATCTGGTTATACGCAATCTCGTAGCCGAGCAAGGCGTAAGAGGAGGAAAGACATATCAGAAACGCGGGCGAAAGCTCGCTGTTGAAATACTTTAAAGCGAAGGCGCAGGTAAGTCCACTGAGTCCTATTCTGAAAATAAAGATAAAAAGAACAAGCGCCGGAAACTCGGTAACGGGAATTAGCAGATATAAGTAATTCAGCGGCGTAAAAAGGTATGGTATAAAGAAATTGTAAAAGGAGCCGCCGAGCTGCTTTGAGAAGGTAAAGGCAAGGCTTTTTCCCTCAAGCAACATATCGCGGTAGCCCGCCATGCTCGGAAGATATATTCCGCGCAGGTCGCCTGTGAGTATGGAGCTTTCGCCGAAAGGATAGAAACGCAAAAGAACCGCCGCCGCGAGCGCGACAAGAGCGGGAATAAGAAAGCAAAGCGAAAAGGTTATCAGTTGTTTCGTCCTATCACTTTTTTTCAGCACACGCAGTCTCCTTCAAAACTTGTTTTGAATAATTTTAGCATAGTAACAAAAATAAGTAAATAAAGTATACTTCCTCCAGCAACGCAGTTGGAGCAATATGCTATTATTTCAAAAGCGGCTATGCTATAATACACATACTATGTCCTAAAAGAGAAAAAGTAGTAATTTTTTCGGTAGAAGAGAAAGAAGCGCCGTTTTTTGCGACGCGAGAGGGAAGAATGCTCGAACGGTTTAAGCGGTTTGATATGACTCGCAAGCCCATGCGGCAGCGGCTTCGCCCATTGGCTTGGGCTTTATCCTATCCGGATTTAATCACGCATAAAAACAAGATAGCGAAGATAAATATGAAAGAGATAAAACCGCCGTATCTTTTGCTGTGCAACCACAACGCGTTTATGGATTTCAAGGTGGCTACGGCAGCGGTTTTTCCAAATAGGGCGAACTATGTAGTCGCGATTGACGGCTTCTTAAAGCGCGAATGGCTGTTGCGGTTGGTTGGCTGTATTTGTAAACGGAAGTTTACGAGTGACACTGTTCTTATTCGTCAGCTAAAAAGGGTGGTTAATAACGGCGACATAGCCGTAATCTACCCCGAGGCACGCTATTCGCTTTGCGGCACCACGGCGGTGTTGCCTGAGTCGCTCGGTAAGCTTGCCAAGTTTCTAAAGGTACCTGTTGTTACGCTAATCTGCCACGGACATCACCTTAATTCTCCCTTTTGGAACCTGACTGACAGAAGGCTAAAAGGTACGCGCGCCGAGATGACCTGTCTTTTGACTGCGAAAGAGGTTGAAGAAAAGCCATATGCTGAGATTAACGAATTAATAAATAAAGCGTTTATTTATGACGAGTTTAAATGGCAAAAGGATAATAGTATTAGAATAGCCTTTAAAGACCGAGCCAAAGGGCTTCATAAAGTGCTTTACCAATGTCCAGCGTGCAAAAAGGAATACAGAATGGCGTCAAGCGGCGCAACCCTTTATTGCGAGGAATGTGGTAAGCAGTGGGAGATGAGCGAGCTTGGAGAGCTTAAGGCGAAGACTGGAGAAACCGAGTTTACGCATATTCCTGACTGGTACGAGTGGGAGCGAGCGAATGTCCGTGAGGAGATTTTGCGCGGAGAGTATTCCTTCAAATCAGCGGTAAGAGTGGACGCGCTGCCTAACGCCGACGGCTATATTGACCTTGGCAAAGGAACGCTTACTCACGACCTTAACGGATTTGTGGTAGAAGGTAATTTTGAGGGTGAAGCATACAGAATGGAGAAGCCCGTAAAATCACTTTACTCCTGCCATATAGAGTATGATTATCTCGGGAAATACGGTGACTGTATAGACCTCAACACCTCTACGGACACACTATATATCTATCCCGAGGGGTGGGACTTTTCGGTAACAAAGATGTCGCTCGCGACTGAGGAACTATTCTTCCTTGAGCGCGACGGAAGAATAAATATAAAAGGAGAAGAATACTAATGAAACTCGACGGCTTCGGGATACTCGTAAAGGATATGGCGGTAATGGTCCGCTTTTACCGCGATGTGTTGGGCTTTGATATTAAAGGGGACGAGAACGCCTCAGATGTTCTGCTTCAAAAGGACGGCACGCTGTTCCTTCTATATAGGCGCAAGGATTTTGAAAAGCTGACCGATAAGAAGTACGGCTACGCGGAAGGCGTAAACGGACATTATGAGATAGCGCTCGGCGTGGAAAACTATGCGGCGGTGGACAAGGCGTTCGCCGAGGTTGTAGCGAAAGGCGCGGTGCCGCTAATGGAGCCGACGACCGAGCCGTGGGGGCAGCGCACCTGCTTCATAGCCGACCCTGAAGGCAATATCCTTGAAATAGGCACCTTTAACGAAAAGTAGGAAGTAAAAGCGGACGGAAACGTTCGCTTTTTGCAATATAATGCGGACTTTCTACAAAAAAGGTGTATTGAAATAAAATCTAAGATATGGTACTTTTGTAGTAATTTGATTTTTGATAGGAGGAACATACTAAATGGGCGCACTACTAATGCTTTTCTCTATTCTCATCTCTGTTATCGCCTTTGCGTTTGCGGCTTGGCTTTTCTTATGGGTAAAACGTCAGCCGTCAGAAAACGAAAAGATAGCTAAGGCGGGCGGGCTAATAAAAAACGGCGCGCGAACCTTTCTTCGTAAAGAATATATCGTGCTTGCGAAATTCGCGGGCGTAGCGGGTATTCTTATCTTTCTGTTTCTGCCCACTCCCGTATGGAAGGGCAATATACTCGCGAACGTAACAATGCTTGCTTCGTATATCTCGGGTACGGTTTTCTCCGCCATAGCGGGTAAAATAGGCATTGAGGTTTCGACCATAGCCAACGTAAAGGCGGCTGAGGCGGCGAAGAAGGGCATTAAGCCCTCCTTTATGGCGGGCTTCCGCGGCGGCGCGGTAATGGGTATGGCGGTTGTCGGCGCGAGTCTTCTTGGCGTAACCCTTGTTTATTGGCTTACGGGCGACGCTACCACCGTTTTAGGCTTCAGCTTCGGCGCGAGCTCTCTCGCTCTTTTCGCTAAAGCGGGCGGCGGTATATTTACAAAGACCGCAGACATCAGCGCTGACCTTGTTGGCAAGGTTGAGCTCGGTATACCCGAGGACGACCCCCGCAACCCCGCCGTTATCGCCGACAACGTGGGCGACAACGTGGGCGACGTAGCGGGCATGGGCGCTGACCTCTTCGATTCCAACGTTGCTTCTATGGCGGCGGCGCTAATTATGGCGGCGAGCCTTGACAATCTCCTTGGCGGCAGCGTAAACGTAATGATGGTCTTCTGCTTCGCGGCGCTCGGTCTTCTCGCTTCCATTATTGGCGTAATGACCGCGCGTATTGGCAAGAACGGCAACCCCACAAGGGCGCTTAACTCAAGCACCTATGTTACAACGGGCATTTATATTTTACTTACAGCGGGCGCGACGGCGCTCTTCGGCTTTGAGTGGCGTATATGGGCGGCGTGCGTCTTCGGACTGGTTGTCGGCGTTATTATCGGCATTACCACCGACTACTTTACCGACGACAGCAAAAAGCCTGTACACAATGTCGCGAAGGCGAGCAACTCAGGTCCCGCCTTTACAATACTTTCGGGTATCTCCTACGGCTTCCTAAGCGTACTGCCCGCTATGATTGGTATCGGCGTTTCGGCGCTTGCGGCATATAAGCTATGCGAACCGATTAGCCCCGAGCATCCGCTCGAGTTTGCGCTTTTCGGTATCTCTATGGCGGCGGTCGGAATGCTTTCGATAGTCGGAATGATTGTATCGAACGACGCTTACGGACCTATCGTTGACAACGCGCGCGGGCTTGCCGAAATGGGCGAGCTTGGCGACGACGTGCTGGAAATAACCGACGAGCTCGATTCCGCGGGCAACACCGTTAAAGCGGTAACGAAGGGCTTCGCTATCGCGGCGGCGGGACTTACGGTAATAGCGCTTCTCGGAGCGTTTATGAGCGAGGTTAACGTCGCGGCGGCTGAGCTTGGCGTAGAGGGACTTACGGGCTTCGATGTAATGAACCCGCTCGTTTTCTTCGGTATGCTTGTAGGCGCGGCTATTCCCGCGGTTTTCTCGGCTATGCTTATGCTCGGCGTTGACCGCAACGCGCAGCGTATGGTAGCGGAAATTCACAGACAGTTTAAAGAGATAATCGGTCTTAAGGACGGCAAGGAGGGCGTAGCGCCCGAATATGACAAGTGCATAGAGATAGCTACCACGGGCGCGATAAAAGAGCTTATTCCCGCGGGTCTTGTGGCGATAGTCGCGACCCTTGTTGTCGGCTTCGTCGGCGGCGTTCAGGCAATAGGCGGCTTCCTTGTAGGAAACATAGTAAGCGGACTGCTTCTCGCGCTCTTTATGAGCAACTCCGGCGGACTTTGGGACAACTCGAAGAAGTATGTTGAGTCGGGTCACGAGGGCGGCAAGGGTAGCGAGGCGCATAAGGCGGCGGTTGTAGGCGACACGGTTGGTGACCCCTTTAAGGATACAGCGGGTCCCTCAATTAACACCCAGATTACCGTGGTTTCTCTCGTCTCCTCGCTTATGTCTACCCTTTTCCTCACCTTTTCGATTTTTTAAATAGTAGAATTACTACGAAGCCACCCTTGATGATGAAATCAAAGGTGGCTTTGTTCTATCTTTTATCGTTGATTTCCCCCGAAACACTTGTTATATTTAATTTGTTAGTAGAAGGTTTAGTATTGAGAAGTTAAGCTACAAAAGAGGAAACGCTATATGAAGAATTACACTCAGGTTTATGTAAAGAACAGCTTTGAGGCGGCGGAAATGTATTGTAAGGCTTTCGGCGCTGAGATAACATTTCAAATTAAAAATGAAGCCGAAACCGCCTATGAGCATTGTGAGTTGTCAGTAAACGGAGAGGGCTTTTTGGCATTATCGGAAGCGGCAAATCCCTGCGACATAAATTTTGTACATAAAATGAAGTGGGAAACGATGACCTTTAATGTTTTTGAGATGGGCAGTGAAGCGGCGGTTCATAAAGCCTTTGACGTTTTAAGTAGCGAGGGTGTAATTATTCACCCAATAGGCAAGCTGCCGTGGAGTAGCTGTTGCGCGACCGTTATAGATAAATACGGCGTTTGCTGGTGGATATCAATTTAATTAGTCTTTACTATAGCTCTTATGTTATAATTAAGATACTTTCTTCGCGGACTTACCCCCGCCGAAAACGACAGGAGGCAAGTGAAAAAATGAATGTATATCTTCTCTTAGCGGCGGTGGTAATACTCGCCTGCGTCGCTTGTAATAGGATAACGAGCAGAATAGGAATGCCTATGCTGCTGGCGTTTATCCTGCTCGGTATGCTCTTCGGCTCGGACGGAGCCTTCAAGATACCCTTTGACAACTACGCCGCGGCGGAACAGATTTGCTCGGTGGCTTTAATTTTCATTATGTTCTACGGCGGCTTCGGCACAAACTGGAACGCGGCGCGCCCCGTAGCGGTAAAGGCTCTTGTGCTCTCCTCGCTCGGTACGGTTCTAACGGCGGGGCTCGTCGGGCTCTTCTGCTACCTCGTTTTGAAGATAACCCTTCTTGAAAGCTTTCTTATCGGCGCGGTAATAAGCTCAACAGACGCCGCTTCCGTTTTCTCCATCCTTCGCTCAAAGAAGCTTAACCTAAAATACAACACCGCGTCGCTGCTTGAAATAGAAAGCGGAAGCAACGACCCTTTTTCATATATGCTGACGGTGATAGTGCTTTCCCTTATGAACAGCGGTTCTGCTGAGGGCTTCGGCTATATGCTTTTTGCCCAGATAGCTTACGGCGTGGCGTTCGGCTTCGCTATTGCTTTCGGAACACTTTTTCTTTTAAAAAGATTTAAAATGTCCTCGGCGGGCTTCGGCGCAATCTTTATTGTTGCGGTGGCGCTTGTTTCCTACGCCGCACCAGCTTATTTCGGCGGCAACGGGTACCTTAGCGCATATATCACGGGAATTGTGCTTGGCAACAGACGAATAGAAAACAAGCAGGAGCTTGTACACTTTTTTGACGCGACCACCGGGTTAATGCAGATGCTGCTATTCTTCCTTTTGGGTCTTCTATCCTTCCCCTCGCAGCTTCCCGCTATAGCGCTTACAGGGCTGCTTGTGGCGCTGTTTTTGACCTTCGTCGCGCGCCCTCTCGCGGTCTTCGCCATACTTACCCCCTTTAAGGGCGGACACATTAAGCAAAACCTGCTCGTCTCTTGGGCGGGAATGCGCGGCGCGGCTTCGATAGTTTTCGCTATTATGGCGGTAATAAACCCCGCCGTTACAGATAACGATATCTTCCACACGGTCCTATTCATCGTACTCTTCTCTATACTCATTCAAGGCACCCTTATCCCCGTCTTTTCAAAGAAGCTGGGGCTTACCGATTCGGGCGAGGACGTTATGCGTACCTTTACCGACTACATAGACGAGGTGCCCGTTCAGCTTATACAGTTCACCGTGCCCGCAAGTCACCCGTGGAGCGGAAGAGCTGTAAAGGAGATAGAGCTTCCGCCTGAATCACTGTTGGTGCTGCTCTCACGCGGCGATAAAAGATTTATACCAAACGGAAACACCGAAATTGAGGCGGGCGATATGCTTGTTCTGAGCGGAAGCGCAACGGATAGGATAGACGGTGTGCGGCTTTACGAAAGGGTAGCAAACGAGAGCAGCGGTCTTGTTGGAAAGCGGGTCTTCGAAATTCCGTCAAGCGAGGAGTTTATTATGCTTATTAAGCGCGGAAAGAAGGTAGTTATACCAAAGGGTGGCACCGAGCTTAAGACGGGCGACGTTTTGGTTTTGACCGACGCGAAGGAGCTAATTGCCTCAAAAAAGAGCTAAACCTTTAAAGAGCGCCCGCATAAAGCGGACGCTCTTTTTGTATCTGAATCTGTCGGTTACTTTAATCTGCCGAACCTTACAGGGCAGACCGTGCGGCAGCGGTTGCATTCACAGGTATTAAAGCCACGCGCGTTCTTTTTATAGGTGTTTTCACGGCATATTTTCTGGTTTACCCGTCCCTCCTCTATAGCGCCGACGGGGCAGCTTTCCACGCATTTGTGGCAAGAGGGAAGGCAGATGTTTTCGCTTGGGGCGTCCGAGCTCAGCGGAAGGTCGGTAAGTATTAAGCCGAGCGCAAGTGAATTTCCGTACTCTGGGTTTAGGAGGAGCCCGCTTTTGCCTATCTGACCGAGACCCGCGGCAATAGCGGCGTCCTTAACTGAAATTATTCCCTTGCCGCACTTGTTTTCGGCATCCCAGTATTCGTACGGTCCGTCCGAGGGCATAGGAACGGCGCGGCAGGAGAAGCGCCGCTCAAGCGTGCGTGCGGCGAAAAGCGCAATTCGGTCGGTGTCCTCAGCATTATTGTGGTTGAAGGCGCTGTATATAAGACGGGGAGAAACCTCGAAAAGACCGCGCGGAAGCGCAAGACCGAAGGAGATTACCGAGCGGCATTCGGGAAAGACCGCGCGCGGGGAAAACTCCACAGGGAAGGAAGCGAAGGTATCCTCGCCCGCTATTCCGCTGACGTCCGCGCCCGCGTCGAGTAAAAGCTGTTTAATTTCCTTTTCCATAGTTTCTCCTTAAAAAGCAATTTCGCGAACAACGAAAAGGCGTTCCTTTTCACACGAAATCACTCCAGTACTTGCGTTTTACATACTATAGCACAAAAATTCTCCCTTTTCCACTTGTGAAAAAACAACGAAGACGGGGCGCGTAGTTCTATTTTAACGTTTCGCTTAAATCAGCGAGCGTAGAAGAGCTAACACGAAACGGTATAAGAGTAAGTAGATAAAAAAGAAAACAGCCGCTTAAAAGCGGCTGTCGAAGTTAAGATATCTGAAAGCTCTCAATCTTGTAAAGGTCGGAGGAGCCGTCGAGAAGCGGCCACGGTGAAACGCAAGAGCCGCTTATGTCCACTTCAAAGTGAAGGTGAGGACCCGTAGCAAGCCCCGTCATTCCTACAGCGCCTATCTGCTGGAGCTGTTCGACCATGTCGCCCTCCTTGACGTCTCGCGAGGACATATGTAAGTATTTAGTCTGCACGCCGTTTCCGTGCTCAATAACAATGGTGTTGCCCGACATCTGTAGCTCGCCGGAAAAGATTACTCTTCCCGCGTTGGAGGCGTAAACTGGCGTGCCCTCGTCGCAGGCAAAGTCCACGCCCGCGTGGGTACTGCCAGCCTTTCCGTTAAGGTAGCGGGTGTAGCCGTAGTCTGAGGTGACGCTTCCCTCACAGGGCATTGCGAACCAGCTGTCCCAGTAAACCTCCTCGTCAAAAACCTTGGCGAGCTCCGCTACTTTGTTATTGTATTCAGCATATGCCGCCGAGTTGTTTATTGTGGCGGCGGCGGTTTCGTCGCTTACCGTTATCTCCTGCTCCTCGTAATCGGCGGGAAAGTCCATTTCAGTAACGGTATAGGAAAGCTCAAGCTTCTCGTTATCACCATAGGCTACTGTGACGAAGTTTTCTCCTGCTTCGCGCTTATAATTAAAAGGTATTATAGAATACATATTGTTTCCGCGCCGAACCACCGCGGGAGTAAAGGAGAAGGGAACCGAGACCGAAACCTTAGTATCCGCGGGCAGGTTTTCGCCGCATACCACCAGCGTGGAGCCTTGGTTAATATTCTCACTTGAAAGGTAGAAGCGAGGAACAATTTTATAGGTCACGTCAAATTTATACGTGGCGGTACCGCTGTAGGCGGCGTTCTCTGTCACCGCGCTTACAGTAAAGCCATAGGTTTCGTTGTCGCTCGGCGTAAAGCTCTTTCTATACTCCCTATACGCGCCGCTAAACACCTCGGCGCCGTTATGCGTGATAGAAACACTTACCTCCTTGGGCGTGCGTCCGAAAATAATCGCGTTCAGTATTTCCGATACCTCAAGAGGCTTATTCTCTTTCGGCGAAAGGGTTTTTTCATAGGTTTTTCCGCTGATTAGGCTTGTGACGGTAAAGCTGCCCTCGCAAGGCGAGATATCAATATCGCTGAAGGTAGCCGTGAGCATCGAGGCAAGCTCCTCATCAATGCGCGCGGCAAACTCCGCTTCCGCCGCCTCCTGTTCAGCTTTGTTCTTTTCAGCGCCAAAATAAAGCAGCACCGCGGCGGTAATCGCCGCTGCCGCTATAACGGCGCTTATTATAATTATTATCGTCTTTTTATTAAGACTTTTTGTTTTCATTCGCATTCTCCCGCAACAAAAGTATATAGAATTAGCACTTATAATAATAGCAGACCTTTTGACCAAAAGAAACAAGTAAAGGGGGTTTTTCCCAAAAAAGTAAAGATTTGCGGGCTTAACTTTGTAGTTCCCGCTGTTTACAAGCAGATTTCTTTAATGTATAATAATATGCGAATCTTTTTAAGGAGAGAATATAGGTAATGAAAAAAATAATCAGTTTATTGTTATGCCTTTGCCTGGCGTTTACCTTTATCGCCTGCACAGGCGGACAGAAGGTCGTTCTCGAAGAGGACGAGGAACAAGGCGGCGAACTCGGTGTTGTCGAGGTTACCGCGGCGAAGGAATCGTTTAATATGCTCACGGGCGAAAACAACCTCGCGAATGACCGCGTAGGCTGGCGCCCCATCTCGGTTTCCGTTAACAACACCTCGGTAAGCTGGCCCCAGAGCGGCATCTCCGACGCGGACGTTATAGTTGAAATTGAAACGGAATACGGAATTACCCGTCTTATGTGCCTCTTTGGAGACACGCGCGAAATAGGAAAGATAGGCTCCGTGCGTTCCCTTCGCGACCCGTTTATGGAGTTCCTTTATCCGCTCGACGCGATAATCGTACATATCGGCACCTCGGTACTTGCTCAGAAGGCAATGCTTGAGAACAACTACCGCACTATCGACGCTGATATTCGCGACAACGCTTTCGTTAAAAATCAGGACAAAACACGTCTTGCTAACGGCTACGCTTCCGAGCACACATGGTTCACAAGCGGCAGTCAGATAGACGAAGCTATATCGACCCTTGGTCTTGATACAGAGTCACAGTCCGCTATTACGGCTATGTTTAACTTCGTAACCGACGGCTCGAAGGTCACACCCGCTGACGGCGCGGCTGCTTCCATTGCTTACGACTTTAACGATGTAACCGACAACTATTTTAAATACAATGACGGCGACGGACTTTACTACAAGTCTCAGTACGCTTCCGCAAGCTATCCCGAAGGAAAGCCCCACATGGACGAGGCGGCAGGCAAGCAGATTTGCTTCGAGAACGTTTTCGTGCTTTATTGCGATATGTACTTCACAGGCGAGCCCCGCGGAACAGACTCCCTTGCACAGATTAACTACGCTGAGGGCGGCGAGGGCTACTACTTCTCGAACGGCGCCTACCAGAAGGTAACGTGGACTAAGGGCGACTTTGCTTCCCAGCTTAAGGTCTTCGACGCGAACGGCGAAGAGCTTATGGTTAACACAGGTAAATCCTACGTCTCTATGGTTGACAAGGAATTCGCCGACACAATGAGTATAGCGTAAGCAAACCGTAAACCTAATCTTGCTTTTTAAGTGCGTCCGAAAGGGCGCACTTTTCTGTTGTTTACTTTATTTTTTTGCGTTATAATAGGAATACTTTATAGGCGGGGGACGGCGGATGTTTGGCTTTGGCTCAAAAAACGAATATATGATAGTGGGGCTTGGGAACCCGGGGAAGAAGTATGAGCTTTCCCGCCACAACAGCGGCTTTCGCGCGCTCGATTATATCGCTGACAGCTGCGGTGTTAAGGTTAACCGCGCACGGTTCAGCGCGCTTACGGGAACGGGGGCGCTTTCGGGAGTTAAGGTTGTTTTTTTAAAGCCCACTACCTTTATGAACCTTTCTGGAACTGCGGTATCGGCGGCGGCGAAGTATTACAAAATACCGCCCGAGCGAATCGTTGTAATATTTGACGATATCTCCCTGCAGCCCGGGCATATAAGGATACGCAAGGACGGCTCGGCGGGCGGACATAACGGAATAAAGAGCATTATCGAGCAGTTGGGCACCGAGGAGTTTCCGCGTATAAAAATAGGCGTGGGCGAAAAGCCGAACGCTGAGTATGACCTCGCGGATTGGGTGCTTTCTATGCCGTCATCCGCCGACAGGAAACTGATTGAAGCGAGGCACGCAGATGTGCTTTCGGCGGCAAAGCTTATTGTAAAGGGCGAGCTTACCCTTGCACAGAGCCGTTATAACGGTTAAAATATAGAATAAAGCTGAAGAAAGACGAAAAAACACCGGTTGCGGATTTACCCGCATCCGGCGTAACGCGTTGCGGTGATTTATGGGTTCATTTTTATTAAACATTATTAAAGAAAGCAGGGCTTTTCAGGGTATTGCGGAAACGGTGGCGGCAAAGAAAGCGGCCGCTCTGTTCGGCGCGCACCCCGTTCACCGCTGCGTCTTCGCGGCGGCGCTTTCGGACGCGTCCGAAAGCCCGGTTATTTACATAACCGAGACCGACCGCGAAGCGGTCGCCGCCGCCGCGGACATTGAAGCCTTCGGTAAGCGCGCCGTGGCGTTTCCGTCAAGGGACCTCGTTTTTAACGACGTAGCGGGCCTTTCGCACGACAGCGAGCAGCAGCGGCTTTTTGTGCTTGGAAATATAATTGAGGGAAAAGCTGACGTTATCTGCTGCTCGGTGGAGGCGTTCAGCCTGCTTACTATCCCGCGCGAAAGCTATAAGGCGCTTTCGGTAAAAATCGAGGCGGGAAAAAAGCTTGATACCGACGACCTCTCAAGAAGGCTTGTTTCTGCGGGCTACACCCGCTTTGAAAGGGTAGAGGGAAAAGGGCAGTTTGCCGTGCGCGGCGGAATAATCGACGTTTTTCCCGTACATATGGAAAGCCCCGTAAGAATAGAGCTGTTCGGCAACGATATAGAATCGGTGTTTTCCTTTGACGAGCAGACCCAACGCCGCACAGAACGGCTAAAAAAGGTGTTTATTACCCCCGCGCGCGAGGTAACCGTAATAAACAACGGCGCGGCAGTAGAGCGTATGCGCGAGCTTTCCGAAAAGCTTTCGGATAAGGAGCTACAGCCTATAATTGAGCGGGACGCCGAGGAGCTTGAAAACGGCATTGTTCCCGCCTGCACAGATAGATATTTAAACCTTTTCTATGAAAAGCCCGAAACGCTTTTCGATTACCTGCCTGCGGCGCCCGTGCTTTTAAGCGAGCCCTCGGCGCTTATAAAGCGCCACGAAACGCTTCTTACGCTTCATACCGAGGATTTAGCGGCGCTGTTTAATAACGGTATGTATGATAAGGCTCTCGGAAGATATTATGTTGAGGACTTTTCGCTTAACCCGAAAGGGCGCGGCGCAATACTTGCCGACGTCTTTACGCGAAGCCTTGACGGCGCGGTGCTTGAAAGCCTTACGAATATAAACGGAAACATTATTCCCTCGTGGAACGGCGACTTCAACAACCTAACCGAGGATATAAAAAACTTTACCGAAAGCGGGTACAGCGTAACCGTTTTAACGGGAACGACGAAGGCGGCGTCTGCGCTCGCCGAGGACCTAACGGACGGCGAAATACCTGCGTGTGTGGTCTCTAAGTCCGCGCCCGAAAAAGGAAGGGTGGGCGTTGCGGTTGGTACTGTTTCGGAGGGCTTCGAGATACCGTCGATGAAGCTTTGCGTCTTAACCTCGCGCCAAAGCGGAAAGACGGTAAAGCGCAAACGCGTGAAGAGGGACGAAAACGCGAAGGGCTTCGGTAGCCTTGAGGATTTGCGAAAGGGCGACCTTGTCGTTCATTCGGCGCACGGCATAGGTATGTTTGACGGAATCCATCGCATAGACCACCACGGCTTTGTGCGCGACTACATTAAGATAAACTACCGCGGCGAGGACGTGCTTTACGTTCCCGTTACCCAGCTTGATATGATTTCACAGTATATTTCGCCGAAGGATAGCGACAACGTAAAGCTCGCGAAGCTCAATTCCGGCGAATGGAACAAAACTAAGGCGGCGGTCTACCGCTCGGTGCGCGAGATGGCGCACGAGCTTATCGAGCTTTACGCAAAGCGCGAGCAGTCGAAGGGTGTAGCCTTCTCCGAGGACGGCGAGTGGCAACAGGACTTCGAGGCGCGCTTCCCTTATGACGAAACGGACGAGCAGCTTAAGGCGTGCGTTGAAATTAAGGGCGATATGCAGCGCGAGAGACCAATGGATAGGCTTCTTTGCGGAGACGTGGGTGTTGGGAAAACCGAGGTTGCGCTTCGCGCCGCGTTTAAATGCGTGGCGGACGGCTACCAGTGCGCGGTGCTTGTGCCGACCACCATACTTTCGTGGCAGCATTATAACACCTTTACCGAACGTTTAGGTAACCTGCCTGTAAAGGTGGCTATGCTCTCGCGCTTCGCCTCGGCGAAGGAGATACACGCGGCGGTAAAGGGCATACGCGACGGCTCGGTGGATATCGCGATAGGCACACATAGACTAATACAAAAGGACATTAACTTCAAAAAACTCGGTCTTCTCATAATAGACGAGGAGCAGCGTTTTGGCGTAAAGCATAAGGAGACGCTCAAGGAGGCGTTTTCGGGTGTGGACGTACTGACCCTTTCCGCTACGCCGATACCGCGCACCCTCAATATGGCTATGTCGGGCATACGCGATATGTCGGTTATCGAGGAGCCGCCGCTTGACCGCCAGCCCGTTATGACCTATGTAATGGAGTATGACGGCGCGATTATTGATGACGCTATAAAGCGGGAGCTTTCTCGCGGCGGACAGGTTTACTTTCTTCATAATAGGGTGGAGTCAATCGAGCGCACGGCTTCACGGCTGCGCGAGCGGTTCCCTGACGCGAATATAGAAACGGCGCACGGACAGATGGACGAGGACGCGCTTTCCGACGTATGGAAGCGGCTCATAAACGGTGAAACGGATATTCTTGTTTGCACAACGATTATTGAAACGGGCGTGGACGTTCCGAACTGCAACACGCTGATTGTTGAGGACGCAGACAGAATGGGGCTCTCGCAGCTCTACCAGATACGCGGCAGGGTCGGCAGAAGCGCGCGCCGCGCCTACGCCTACTTTACCTTCCGTAAGGACAGGGTACTTACCGAGGTCGCCTCAAAGCGGCTTTCCGCCATACGCGACTTTACCAGCTTCGGCAGCGGCTTTAGAATAGCTATGCGCGACCTTCAGATACGCGGCGCGGGCAGCGTTCTTTCCGCGCGCCAGAGCGGGCATATGCAGGCGGTTGGGTACGACACCTATTTAAAAATACTTTCCGACGCGGTGGACGACGAGAAGGGAATTGAGCGTGCGCCCGAAAACCCCGAATGCACGGTGGACCTTTCGGTAAACGCTTATATCCCCGAAAGCTATATCGCCGATAACGAGAGCCGTATTGAAATGTATAAAAAGGTGGCGGCTATAGAGAACGAAACCGACCGCGCCGAGGTGTTATCCGAGCTGCTCGACAGGTTCGGCGAGGCGCCACGCTGCGTAACGGCGCTTTGCAACGTGTCGCTCGCGCGGGTGCTCGGTCGCAAGCATTTCTTCTATGACGTTACTTCAAAAGAAGGCGGCACGGTGCTTTTTTATACGGACAAGCTCGACGAAAACGCCGTAAGGCTGTTTATTCGCGAGAACGAGCGACGGGTGTTATATAGCGCCCGCGGCAAGGCGTATGTTTCAGCGGGCGGCTTCGAGGGCGAAACGCTTGACGAGACCGCGCTTCACTTCCTAATTGATTACGACGCTCTTTGTGAGAGCGCGAGGAACGGAAATATAAACGGTTTCGGCAGTAATTCTTGATAAGCCGCGTTAAGTAGTGTATAATATATAAATTCAAGTTATCCCTTATAAAGGAGAATTAAAGGTGAAAAACAAAAAGCTAATTGTTGCCGCGCTTGCGCTTGTGCTTGTGTTATCGGTGCTTTGCGGCTGTGGCTACAACCCCAAGACGGTGGCTACGATAGAGGATTACGAGGTTCCCGCGGGAGTATATCTCGCTATGCAGCTTTCCGCGTACGGCTCGCTTGCCAATGAAAACGGTGCCGACCCCGCAAAGTTGGACTTTCTTGATACCGAGGTAAACGGCGTTTCCGCGCGTGAGCTTGTCAACCAAAAGACGATGGATATGCTC
>CAYWJF010000026.1:0-14608 GCA_964458545.1 uncultured Oscillospiraceae bacterium
ATGGTCGGTTCGTTGATTTGTTTGTGTTGTCTCTATGGTGCTATGCGTTTCGGAGTGCTTTTTTAATGAAAGCAGCGACATTTAATGACACTGCTTTCTATTTATTGAGGCAGTATCAGCTCGCACGGGAAAGGCTCGCGAAGGCTTTCAAAGTATTCTCCCGAAAGCATCGCCGATATCGCGTCGAAGCAAGCGCGCCCGAGCTGCTTTGCGGGATAATCAGCCGTGATAAATTCCGTTTCGCCCGCGCTTTCGTCAAGGCTTCCGAAGCCCGCTACAGTTAGCTTTTTTATCTCCTCGTCTTCAGAAGCCGCCACAGTATCGTAAAGCCCCCTTGCCATCTCTACCGTAGCGCAAACTATCGCCTCGGGGACGGGCAGTTCTCCGTTAAGGAAACAACGCGCCACGTTAACGCCGTCCTCATAGCAGTTATTGCCCTTTATTATGTCGGTATGGTCAAACTTCATCTCAAATTCAATAAGCGTATCAATAAAGGCGTTCAGTTTTTCGCGGTTCTCCTTGTCGTAGAAGGGTCCCGTGAGGAAATTGAGGTCGCTAAGCCCCATATCATTAATTAAATATTCCGTTATCTTGCGTATACCCGAATCTGCGTTTGCGCCGATAAACTCGCAGGGAGAAAAATGCACGCCCGAGGTTATAAGCGGAACGCCCGCGGTCTTCGCCGCACGGACAAGCGCTTCAAGCGCGATAATATCGGTATCTCCGTCGATAAAAAGAATAATTCCGTCAAATTCATCAACCTTTGTGGGAAGCGGCGGGCAATCGAAGACGCTGAGAAGGTCGCCGTTCTCCTTAGCCCTCTCAAGAGCTCCCTTAGTGAAAAGCTTTTTTGCTTCGCAAGACCAATACGAGTTATAGAGCGCTATTCTCTTATTCATACTACAATATCCCAATGTGTTTATTTTTTGCTGTAATTTGTTGTATTATAGCATAAATTCAGTCTCAGTTAAATATCAAAAGGCATAAAACCGCGCTGTATTATTTAGCTAACAGCACAATTGTAAAAGATTTCTTATAGTTATATAATAAAAATATACAACTTTTAAGCGAAAGGCGTGTTGTTTTGAAACGTAAGAGCATAGTTGTAAAGCTGTTGCTTACCGCGGTTTGTGCGGCAAGCCTTTTTGTATTGTCGGGTTTTGCCTATGCCTCAGGCGGCGCAAGCTATGGAAATAAGCTCAGCAGCTCTGTGCTTCATATATTTGCTTTCGGCGCTATCGTCTTTGCGGTTGTCGCGGCTTTTGCCATTATCGTCAGCTTAAGAAGAAGCAAGAGGATGTCCACGCTTGCCGAGCGAGACAGCCTTAACAGCTTTATTCGCGACTATAAGGATATATTTGTTTTAGAGTACGACGCCGAAACGAAAAAGCGGGTTTATATAGACGAGAGAATAAAGGAGAATTTCAGCGGAAAGTATGAAAATGCTCGGCTGAAAATAGAGGATATCTGGCGCAAAAGCGGCGTTATAAACAAGGAAGATTACGAACAGCTAAGCGAATATATGGACTCGGTAGCGAGAAAATCACCCGAAGTGCTTAACCCTAAACGAGATGTTCATTACCTGCGTCTTAAGAATACCGACGAGGTTGAGGCGTGGTACAGAGCCGAGGCGTCGCTCGCCAAAAACTACAGGGACGGCAAGGACAGAATAGTAATCTCGCTAATAAATGTAGACGACGATATGAGGCAGCGTGAGCAGCTTCGCCATCAAGCGGAGTATGATTCCGTCGCGGGCATCTACAACAAAAACACCTTCTTCAAAAGAACGCAGGAGCTGTTATCCTCAAGCGAGCGGGAATATACCCTCGTGCGTTGGGATATCGACAGGTTTAAGGTGTTTAACGACCTGTTCGGCGTAGAAACGGGCGACTGGCTGCTTCGTACGATTGGCGCAGAGCTTAAGCGAGAAATACAGCCGGGCGCAACCTACGGCTATCTCGGCTCGGACCATTTCGCTATGTGTATTCCGAGCGACGAGCTGGACATAACAGCGATGATTAACAGCATCTGCGTGTTTTTACGGAGCCTTCCCTATAACTTTAGCATTCAGCCCCGCTTCGGCTTCTACGACATTAAGGACAGAAGCCTTTCCATTGAGATAATGTGCGACCGCGTGCTGCTTGCGCTGCGCTCGATAAAGGGCAGTTATCAAAAGCGCTATGCTTTTTACGACGAGCGTCTGCGCCGTGAGATGCTGTTTGAGCAGCAGATAGTAAACGAGATGAGCACAGCGCTCGAAGAAAAGCAGTTTGAAATATACCTTCAGCCCCAGTACCGCCACAGCACGGGCAAGATAGTCAGCGCCGAGGCGCTTGTTCGCTGGACTCACCCGACGCTCGGTGCGATTTCACCCGCGCGCTTTATCCCGCTCTTTGAAAAGAATGGCTTTATCTCCCAGATGGACAGATATGTCTGGGAAGAGGCTTGCAAGTGTATGCAGCGCTGGATGAAGGAGAAGAAGCACTCGGTATCACTATCCGTTTCGGTGAATATCTCACGAATGGATATATACGATACCGAGCTTTGCAATACCCTTGAAGAGATGGTAAAAAGCTACGGCATACCACCGTCAATGCTAAAGCTCGAAATAACGGAGTCGGCGTACGTCGATAACCCTGTACAGCTCATAGACGTTGTAAACAAGCTGAAAAAGCGTGGCTTTACGATACAGATGGACGATTTCGGAAGCGGCTATTCCTCGCTAAACACGCTTAAAGACGTGCCCGTAGACGTAATTAAGCTTGACCTCAAGTTCCTTTCGGGAGACGACAATTCCGGCAAGGGCGGAGCAATCCTTAATTCCGTAGTAAGAATGGCGCAATGGCTTAATCTTGAGGTTATTGCCGAGGGCGTTGAAACGATAAAGCAAGCGAACTATCTGCAAAGCATCGGCTGTGACCTTGTTCAGGGCTTCCTATATTCCAAGCCCGTAAAGATAGAAGAATTTGAAAAGATGCTCGAAAACGAGGGCTCCAGCGCGAAGAACGAGTGGTCGGGCATGGATATGATAATTGATTCCAACGAGTTCTGGAACCCGAACGCTCAGGTTTCTCTAATCTTCCAAAGTTTTTTAAACGGCGCGGCCATTGTCGAGCAGTCTGGCGAGCTTTTTGAATGCACCAGAAGAAACACACAGTTCTGTGAGGTAGTAGACGTTTCCGAGGAGATGCTGAAAAAGTATAGCACCCGTCTTATGGATTTGGTATATCCCGAGGACAAGGAAAAAATTATCGAGTTTTTCGCGCAGGCGGTAAAGACACAGGCGGAATCTGTCTGTGAATGTCGCTTTGCTTTGCCCGAAACGCCCGACGATATGCGCTACTTACGGCTGCATACACGCCTTATCGCCAGAAGCGAAACCCGCAACGTATTCTATATGTCTGTTGATAATATAACCCGCGAGGAGCTGCAGGAAAAGGTAAACGCGGAACAAGCTGAGGCGCTAAAGAAGCACGCGCAGTTTATCCAAACGGTTTACAGCTCGGTTCCCTACGGAGTAGCGCAGTATACCTGCGACGATAACCCTATCTGCGTTGATTGCAACGAGGCTTGCTATACGGTTATGGGCTACAAGAACGCTATGGAGTATAAAAAGGCTATAGCGGGCAGCGGCGGCGAAAATGTAGCGATAGACGAGGACAAATATATAATAAACGACGCCTTCAAGCTATGCCGTGAGACAGGTGAGCAGCAGGAAATTCGCTTCAGAATAAGAACGCTTAAAGGTGACATACACTTTATCCGCGCTATTCTGAGTATTATTGAAATGCCCGACGAAACGAAGTATTTCCAGTTTGTTTACGCCGACGTTACCGAGCAGGTATTAGCCGAGCAGGAGCGCAACACGAACCAATACAGCTATCTTCTGCTCTCTGTATTTGACGATATCAACGAGATTAACTTCTACGACGACACAATAACCTTCATTTCCACAAGATATTCGCGGGACACCGACACGACTCGACACGGAGTATCCGAGGTTTTAAACGGTTGGATAGAGAACAATATCCACCCTGATGACAAAGAGCGGTATAGGGAATTTATCTGTGAGAGCAACCTCAAAAAGATAGCGGAAGCTAAAGGTAGCTTTACCTTCCCCAATATAGAAATACGCTACCACAAAGAGGATGAAGAGTATCGTTGGGTTTCTATTTTCGCTATGAGCATAGAGGACGGCATCTATCTCTTCTGTAGTATGGATATAGAAGAGCGCAAGCGTGCTATGGAGTATTATGGCGAAAAGGATAGCATTGAAGCCCGTCACCGTGAGCAGGAGCGCTACCGTATAATTATTGAGGAAACGGGCACCGCTGTGGTTGAGTGGGATTTTGTCACCCACAGCTTTTACAGCTCGAGTTCCTTGCAGGATTATGACATTAAGCTCAAGCCCGGCGAGGAGATGAGCTCAAAGAGCTTCCTTAAAATTGTCCATCCCGAGGACGTTAAAGCGGCGACCGAATTTTTCCGCTCGTATAAAGAAAAGCGCTTGAAGCACAGCGAGAAGACCCTTCGCGTAAGGAGGAAGGACGGCTCCTACGTTTGGTGCAGAGTTACTGGCACCTTCGTTTATGGCGAAGACGGAAAGCCCACGCGCGCGCTCGGAACAATTACGAACGTGCAGGACGAAATAGAGGTAAAGAGGGACCTCGAACGCAAGACGGAGGATATCAACAACCTTGTAAAGAACCTTGCGCTCGGCTTTACAATAGTAAAGGTAAAGGACGGGATGATTATACCGATATTCATAAGCGAAAAGGCGTGCGAATTTATTGGGTATACTCAAGAGGAGCTTATGAAGCGAAGCGGCGTGGATATTACCTCAGCCGCGGAAAAGAAGTTTATCACGAGCCTAACTAAAACGAAAAGAAACAAAAAGAAGGCGGATTTAACCTACAAGTTCCCGCGCAGAGACGGCAGTTATATTTGGCTACACGCGGTGGGTAGCGCTACTATTGACGACGAAGGCGCGTATACCTGCTATATCGCGTTAGACGATGTTACCGATAAAAAACTGCGAGAGCAGGAGGACCGTTGGCGCGACGAGAAGTACAAGCTTCTCTCCCAGATGACCGACGCCGTCGCCTTCGATTACGAGCCCGCCACGGACACGCTGACCTACAGCATATACTCAAAAAAGCATGGCTTTATCGAACGGCACATAAAGAGCTATTCCGAGGTTATGCTTCGAACAAATATGATACACCCCGATTATAAGGAAACGGTATACCGCGAGCTTATGCGGGCGAGTAAAAAGGAGACGAACGTTTCTCTTGAGTTTATAGCGAGTAATTACGGCGCGGGCTACTACTGGCGAAGAGCGCGCTGCATAAGTCTTCCGGGCGAGGACGGGAGCATATTCAAGCTCGTAGGAAGCGTGGAGAATATCCAGCGCGAGAAGGAGATACAGTCGGAAGCGAGCGACGGAAAGCTTTACCGTCGCGCTATTACCGCAAGCACCCTCGCTGTAGCGGAGTTCAACCTGACAAACGGCGACTTCGACATAGTCAGTATGGACCAGCATATTGCTCCTGAGTTTTACGATTTTCCAAACTATTATTTATGGAATAGTCAAAGGGACTATATTCACCCCGACGACTACGCGGCGAACTGCGGAAGGATAAACAAACAAGCGCTATGCATCTCCTTTAGAAGCGGTGTAGTGAACTACTCGCTTCAGTACAGAATAAAGAAGCGCGACGGAAACTACATATGGGTAAGCACAAAGATACACCTAACCTCCGCGCTTAACGAAAAGGAGATAAAGGGGATAGCCTATACGAGGATTATCGACGACGTAAAGCAAAGCGAGGCAGAGCTAAGGCAGCGCGCCGAGCGTGATTCGGTAACAGGGCTCTTTAACCGAGGTACAACGGAGGAGCGAATAGAGAACGCTATTTCCGACGCAGAAGGAAATTCGGTAGTTGTTGTTCTTGACGTAGATAACTTTAAGGGGCTAAACGACGCATACGGACACCCGACGGGCGATAAGGTGCTTCGTTTGGTATCCGACGCAATTCAGACCTCCTGTCGAAAGTCCGATATTGTCGGTCGGCTTGGCGGTGATGAATTTGTGGCGTATCTGCACAACGCGCGGCTTGATGACGCGAAGCTTACCGTAGAACGCATTTTCTCAAAGGTAAAGACGGAAACCGCCGAGTTTTCCGACAACGTTAAGGTTACGCTCAGCGCGGGAATGACGGTGACTGACCCAGACCGTGATATGCATTTCAAGGAGGTCTACGAGCGGGCTGACAAGGCGCTTTATAAAGCCAAGGGCAACGGAAAAGACCAGTATTGCGTAGAATAAACTATAAAAACGGGCGCCGATTTATCGGCGCTCGTTTTGTGTGGTTACCTTTTTTTGAAACAAAGTGGTTTGTCCTCAAGAATGCATATAAACAAGAAGCGCCTCTTGCGAGGCGCTTCTTGTTTTAATATGAGGAAAAGCAATGAGTTTTTTACATTTCAACTGATACGTTATATACCTTTTTACCGCTTTCAAACGGAATGATATATCCGTCTGTTTCCGTGCCGTCAACGGTGAGCTTGTGCGTGCCCTTGCCTGTGTTCTTGACGGTGACGTTGTAAACCGCTCCGCGGAACTTGCGGGTTATCTTTACAGTCTTTATTGACGCGGGAAGACACGGTTCAATACGAAGTCCGTCGTAATCGGGGCAGATACCGAGTATGCCTTGGCTCGCCGCCACGAAGGTCCACGCCGCCGTTCCCGTAAGCCAGCTGTTCTTCGCTTCGCCGTAGTTCTTCGCGTCGCGTCCCGCTATCATCTGTGCGTAGACGTAAGGCTCGGTGCGGTGAATTTCGCTGACGTTTTCGAGGTAAGCGGGGCAGTTTCTTCTATAGGTATCGAAAGCGTTTTCGCCGTCCTTAAGAGCGGAGTAGGCGAGCACTATCCATGTGTTGTTGTGGCAGAAGACCGAGCCGTTCTCCTTGTATCCGGGCGGATAGCTCGAGATTTCACCAAGCTCAACGTGGTATTCGGTGTAGCAGGGATGAAGTATCTCTACGCCGTAATCATTTACAAGGTGCTTCTTGACGGAGGCGAGAGCCTTCTTGCCGAAGCCCTTGTCCGCGCCGATACCCGCCATGGTGCAGAAGCCCTGCGGCTCGATAAATATCTTACCTTCCTTGCATTCCTTACTGCCTATCTTCTGCTCGAAAGCGTCATAGGCGCGAAGGAACCATTCGCCGTCCCAGCCGAACTGCTCGACAGCCTTAGTTACAGACTCGACCTCTTTTTCAATCTTTGCGGCTTCCGCCTTGTCACCGAAGCGGCGGCAGATTTCCGCGTACTCCTTGCCGTATTTTACGAACATACCCGCGATAAATACGCTTTCCGCGACCTCTTTCTTGTCGCTGGAGCGTCCAGAGAAGCACTGGAAGCTTTCACCCGGCTCCTCGCTGAAGCAGTTGAGGTTAAGGCAGTCGTTCCAGTCGGCGTGACCGATAAGGGGAAGTCCGTGCGGACCCTTATTGTTTATAGTAAAGTTTACGCTTCTTCTAAGGTGTTCCATTAACGGCTTTTCACTGCCGGGAACATTATTGAAGGGGGTGGGGACGTCGAGAATCGAAGCGTCGCCGCTCTCCTTTATGTATGCTGCGACGCAAGCGACGAGCCACAACGGGTCGTCGTTAAAGCCGCCGCCGATATCGGCGTTGCCGTTCTTTGTAAGGGGCTGGTACTGGTGGTAGGTGCTGCCGTCCTCAAACTGAATGGAGGCTATGTCGATTATACGTTCACGCGCGCGCTCGGGGATAAGGTGAACGAAGCCGAGCAGGTCCTGACAGCTGTCGCGGAAGCCCATGCCGCGTCCCGTGCCGCTTTCATAATAGCTTGCCGAGCGGCTCATATTAAAGGTAACCATACATTGATACTGGTTCCAAATATTAACCATACGGTCGAGCTTTTTGTCGCCGCTGTTTACGTTAAGCTTTGAAAGCAGGTCGTCCCAGTATGCTGCGAGCGCGGCAAGCGCGTCGTCCACCTGCTTTTCGGTGCTATACTTTTTAATGAGGGCATTCGCGAGGGTTTTGTTTATAACGCCCTTTTTCGCGAACTTCTTGTCCTTCGGGTTTTCAACGTAGCCGAGCTGGAAGATAAGCGTTTTGCTCTCACCCTTTTTAAGGGTTATGTCCAGCTTGTGGCTCGCGATAGGCGCCCAGCCAGAGGCTACGCTGTTCTTGCTCTTGCCCTTTAAAACAACCTCGGGCTTGTCCCAAGAATTAAACTGACCGAGGAAGCTGTCGCGGTCGGTGTCGAAGCCGCTCATCTTCTCGTTAACGGTAAAGAAAGCGAAATGGTTGCGGCGCTCGCGGTACTCGGTTTTGTGGAAGATAGTGCTGTTCTCTATCTCCACTTCGCCTATGTTCCAGTTGCGCTGGAAGTTGTTTGCGTCATCCACCGCGTTCCATAAGCACCATTCTATCGCGCTGTAAACGGAAAACTTCTTGGTCGCGTCCGTATTATTCTTTAGTACCAATTTGTTAATCTCGCAAGAGTCGCCCAGCGGAACGAAGCAGGTGAGGGTGGCGGAAAGACCGTTCTTTTCGGAATCGAATACCGAATAGCCTAAGCCGTGGCGGCACTCGTACTTGTCAAGCTCGGTTCTTGTGGGCAAAAAGCCGGGGTTCCAAACGGAATCGCCGTCCTTAATGTAGTAGCAGCGCCCACCGGCGTCCGCGGGTACGTTATTGTAACGGAAACGGGTTATCCTGCGGAGCTTCGCGTCCTTATAGAAGTCGTAGCCGCCGCAGGTGTTGGAAATGAGACCGAAAAACCCGTCGTTCCCGAGATAGTTTATCCAAGGAAGCGGAGTAGCGGGAGTTTTTATTACATATTCCTTGCTTTCGTCGTTAAAATGTCCAAAATTCATAAAACGGACTCCTCTTTTGTATTTATCTTGTTATGCTTACGAAAACTTAATCGTTTTCGTTGTATGTATACCTATAATAACGCATATTAGTATAAAAATCAAAACATTTTTACAGCATTGTTCATAATTTGGTTATATGCACAATAATAAGCGGTTATTTTTGAAGCAGAGCAAGGCTCGAAATGGCTTGACTTATGTTTTTGGTAAAGATATAATTTAAGAACGAAAACGATTAAGTAAAAATGTAACTATTAAGGGATAGTATTTATGGTAACCCTAAAGGATATATCGAGAGAATGCGGCGTTTCGGTAGCGACGGTAAGCAAGGCGTTAAACGGGCTTTCCGACATAAGCGAGGAAACGGCGCAGAATATAAGACAGACCGCGAAGCGTATGGGCTACCTGCCCAACGCGGCGGCGCGTTCGCTTAAAACCAACCGCTCGCACAATATCGGCGTGCTTTTCGTCGATAAAACAAGCAGCGGGCTTAAGCACGAGTATTTTTCGGTGGTATTAAGCAGCGTCAAGGACGAAGCGGAGCTTTTAGGCTACGACGTTACCTTTATAAGCAAGAATATAGCGAACCTTAATATGAACTATTACGAGCACGCGAAGTATCGCAACTGCGACGGCGTGGTAATAGCGTCGGTCGATTTTAAGGACGCGGACGTAATACAGCTTGTCGAAAGCGAGATACCGACGGTAACGCTCGACCATGTTTTTGACAATACCACCGCTATTCTTTCCGACAATATCGGCGGAATGGTTGATATTGTGGAGTATGTTTATAAAATGGGTCACAGGAAGATAGCTATTATCCACGGCGAGGATACCTCAGTGACCCAAAAACGACTCGCGAGCTTCCGAAAGACCTGCGAACGGCTCGGACTCGACATACCAGACGAGTATATCAAGACGGGCGCTTACCACGACCCAAAGGCGGCGGCGCTCGCGGCAAGGGAGCTTCTATCTCTTGAGGACCGCCCCACCTGCATAATCTTCCCCGATGACTTTTCCTTTATCGGCGGCATGAACGAGATGGAGAAGCACCACCTCTCTATTCCAGAGGATATTAGCGCCGTGGGCTATGACGGAATACTGCTCTCGCAGGTGCTTCGTCCGAAGCTTACGACCTATAAGCAGGACGCCGAGATGATGGGACGAGAAGCGGCAAGGAAGCTTGTTGAGGCAATAGAAAACCCGAAAACCTATATCCCGCAGCAGATTATGGTGTCGGGAAGGCTTATTTCGGGCGATACCGTAAAACAGCTGTAAGCGCTTAAGTAAACGAGATTTTATCTATTCTGACCGGCGCGAGCGTCGGTCTTTATTTTTCGGCGTAACAAATTTTGAGACAAAACGCGCCACTAAGGCTTTTTTGAGGTTGAACAAACACAAAAAAATATATATAATTAATATATATGAAAATAGAGGGGTAAAACTATGAGCTATCGTCTTGGAATCGACCTCGGCGGAACGGGGATTAAAACGGGAGTAATCGACGAGAACAACAGAATTATCTGCAAGCACAGCGCGCCGACCGACTCAAGCAAGCCGTTTGAGGAGGTTGTTAACGATATCGCAAACGCCGCGTTAGCCGCAGTTAATGGCGCGGGACTTAATATAAACGATTTTATTATGCTCGGACTTGGAACTCCGGGGTTTATCGACAGAAAGGGAAACCTCATCTTTTCGGGCAACCTTAAGTGGCGTAACGTTCCGCTTAAAAGCGAGCTTGAAAAGCATTTCCAAATGCCTGTCTATGTCAGCAACGACGCAAACTGCGCCGTGGTCGGCGAGGTTGTCGCGGGCTCGGGTAAGGGCTACAAAAACGCGATTATGATAACGCTCGGCACAGGCGTTGGCGGAGGAATTATACTTGATGGGTTGCTTTATACGGGCGGCGACGGAATGGGCACCGAGGTGGGGCATATTCCGATAGTCGTCGGCGGGGAAAGATGCACCTGCGGTATTTCGGGCTGCTTCGAGGCGTATGCCTCGGTCACAGCGCTTATCCGTGAAACCGACCGCGCCATAAGAAAATATCAAGGCAAAACACTAATGCAGAATTACCTTATTGAGCACGGTGAGATAAGCGGACGTACCGCTTTCGACTGCATGCGTAAGGGCGATAAGATAGCCGCGGAGGTGGTTGACAGCTATGAGGAATACGTCGCGGCGGGAATAGGCGGGCTTATCAGCACCTTCCGTCCCGAGGTAATTCTTATCGGCGGCGGACTCAGCAACGAGGGGGATACCCTTATGAAGCCGCTTAACGAGAAGGTCGGAAAATACGTTTTTGCCTACAGCGAAATAGGCGCGCCGAAGATAGTTAAGGCGCTCCTCGGCAACGACGCGGGAATAATAGGCGCCGCCTATCTTGACAGAGTTTAAGATAAAGCTGCTTTAATCATAAATTCGTCGGGCGGCTTTAAGCTCGCTTACGAACGGAAGGGAAAAGATATGATACGTTTTGCCGTAATAGGCACAAGCGACATAACGAGAGAATTTCTGCGACTTTCAAAAACCGTCGAGGACTTTGAGCTAACCGCGGTATATTCGCGCTCCCTTCGCACCGCGGAACGGTTTGCGCTTGAGGTAGGCGCAAGGCTTTGTTTTGACAGTCTTGACGAATTAGCCGCGTGTAACGAGGTGGACGCGGTATATATTGCTTCGCCGAACATCTGCCACAAGGAACAGGCAATAGTAATGCTTTCGGCGAAGAAGCATGTGCTTGTCGAAAAGCCCGCGGCCGCTTCAAAAGAAGACTTTGTTGAGATGGAGCGTGTGGCTAAGGAGAACGGCGTTATCCTTGTCGAAGCAATGAGGGCGGCTTTCGTGCCCGGCACAAAGGCGATTATGGAGGCGCTTCCGCGACTCGGTACCGTTCGTCGCGCGACGATAAGCTTCTGCCAGTATTCGGTTAATTACGACAACTACAAGCGCGGCGAAGAGACAAACACCTTTAACCCCGCGCTCGCGAACGGCTCGCTAATGGACCTCGGAGTTTACTGCGCGCGCGCCTGCGTTTTTCTTTTCGGCGAGCCCACGGCAATAAAGGCGGCGGTTAACAAGCTGCCTAACGGCTACGACGCGCAGGGAACGGTAATATGCGAATATCCCGAAATGCTCGCGGAGCTTCGTTTTTCAAAGATAGCAAAGGGTAGCATGAGAAGCGAGATACAAGGCGAGGACGCGGCGCTGATAATAAACGATATGTTCTACCCCACCGACGTGAGAATAGAGTACCGAGCGGGCGGCGAGGAGGTCATCTACTCCGAAAATGCCGTAAGCTGGGGCGGGCTTAATTACGAAACGGCTGCGTTCGTTAAGATGATAGAAACGGGCGAATTTCCCGCGGAGAAGAACGAGCTTACTAAGCAAACGCTCGCCCTTATGGACGAGGTGCGCTCGCAGCTTTCTATTAATTTCGTAAACCCTATGCATCTGCAAGGACCCAATTTGAGATAAAAAGAAATGGCGCGGTCAGGCGACTGTGCCCATTTTTTGTTTAACAAAAAAGCAATTGAAACGTTTAATGATTTTTTGGAGGTAACGCAATGATAATAACCGTCACGCTAAATCCCGCGCAGGATAAGTCGGTCGTAATAGAGAACTTCGGCTTCGACAAGGTTAACCGTATTACCGAAATGAGGCTGGATGCGGGCGGCAAGGGTATTAACGTTTCCAAAACGATTAAGGCGCTCGGCGGCGAAACGCTCGCGCTCGGCGTGCTTGGCGGAAACATAGGCAACTACATAATGTCCACCATGGACAGGTCGAACATTCGCCACGATTTCGTTCACCTTCAAACAGAAACAAGAACAAACCTTAAGATATACGACCCCGCAACTAAGATGTATACCGACATAAATGAGCCGGGCTTTGAGCTTCCCGCTGTAAGGCTTAAGGAGGTTGAAACAAAGCTTTTCTATTACGCAAAGCCGGGCGACTATGTAGTTTTTGCGGGCGGTGCGCCGAGCGGCGTTCCGAGCGATATCTTCTTCAATTGGACGCGAAGGCTACAGGCGAACGGCGTTTCGGTAATCTGCGACCTTGACGGCGAGCTTTTGAAAAGCGCGGTTATGGCGCGCCCATTTATGATAAAGCCGAACCTTGCCGAGATGATGCGGCTTTGCGGACTTCGCGATACCTCGGTGTATACCCTTGTTGGCGCGGCGCGAAAGCTTGTTGAGGGCGGCATAAGAACGGTTGTCGTTTCTCTCGGTCCAGACGGTGCGCTCTTCGTAAATAAAAATGAGGCGCTTTACGCGAAATCTCCGCGTGTCGAGGCGGTAAGCACCGTCGGCGCGGGCGATTCAATGACCGCCGCGCTTGTCTATTCGCTTACCTGCAACCACCGCTGGCGCGACGCAATTGTACTCGCCATGGCGACGGCTACGGCAAAGGTCATGTGCGAGGGAAATACCCCGCCGCCCGTAGAGCTGGTAAACAGATACCGCGCGGGCGTAAGCGTAGAGCAATGCTGATTTCATACAAATAGAGGGGCTTTCTATGGGGCAAAAATCTGAATTGAAAATCAACAACGGCGGCTTGAGCGACGGCGCGAGGATAGCGATTTCCTTTGTTATAAGTATCGCCGTCGCGTTGGCGTGCCTTTTTCTTATCTACCCGTCGCTTGAAAATAACGACGACAATATAATACATCTCGCGACGGCTGGCGCTTACGGCGAAACGGGAGATTTTGTTTTCCATGAAAACGCGCTTATTACCCGCGTCTTAGTTTTTGCTCAGCGGTTAATTCCAAGCGTGAACATTGTTACCGCGGCGGAGTACCTTTTTGTATTCCTCGCGTTTTCGTTTTTAAGTTCGCTTATCTGGCTTTCTCGTCCTAATAGTACAGGCTTTTCGTTAAGCCTTTTTCTTTCGCTTGTTGTCGCGCCTTATGTTTACGATAAACTGCACTACACAAAGTATTCTATTATTATCGGTGCGGCGGGAGTGCTGATTATTTTCCTATCCACGCTTCAAAAGAAGCGCGGCGCCTTCCTTGCCGTTGGCTTTCTGCTTTGCGCCTTTTCTTTTGCTATGCGCACTATAGGCTTTTTGTGCGGCGCGGCGATAGCGGGAGCGGTTTGCCTTTTATGCCTTCTCTTCGAAAGCGGTCTTTCTTTCTTCAAAAAAAACAAGAATACTGTTATTGCGTTTCTGTCGCTTGCCGTTATGATAGGCGCTTTGTTCGGGGCAAGCGAGATAATTTGGCGCTCGGACAAAGAGGCGGACGCGGCGCGCGAATACAACGACGCGCGTTGGACGCTCTCAGACTACTACCTTCCCGATTACGGTGCTAACCGAGACGCTTATGAGGCGCTCAAAGTAAGCGAAAACGACGTTGCTATTATCGGCGACTGGGCATACGGCGACACGACGATTTACACTACCGAATTAATGACCTTTATTCAGTCGATACCGAATCCACGCGGCGCTTCAAGCTGGTTTACACAGTTTTACGAAACCATTACGGGGATAGATTTGTTGAGTGTATCCTTTTACGCCAGCCTTTCGCTCTTCGCTCTTTCATTTTTTGTCTCCGACAAAAAGGGAAGACTCATATCCCTTATCGGCATAGTTTTATACTGCATCCTTGTTTTCGCGCTCTGCGTTCTGGGCAGAACCACGCGCTGGGTGGAAACGGGTATGCTTACAGCGCTCGCTATGGCGCTTACGGCGTTGCT
>CAYWJF010000026.1:14708-16519 GCA_964458545.1 uncultured Oscillospiraceae bacterium
GTGTATTTCTTAGGCGGCTGGGACACTAATTCCCCCGCGAAAAACAGCGTGCTTTCCCGTTACGGCGTGCTTTCGCCATATTCCGCGCTTGTGGAAGAAGATAACGTTTTTCTTGTGGACACGCGGGAATTTGATAGCAAGGCGAAAGCGGTAAAGGAGCATGTAAGCGAAACTACCTGCTATTCGCTTTACGAAACGCTCGGCGGCTGTTATGTTTTCGCCTTTGCTGAGAACACGGGGGCGATTATCCCAGAGGAAACCACTAAGATAAGCGGCGCGGACAGCGAGCTGCTTGACATTAACAACAGCTTCCTTCGAATATATCTGAACGCAGAGACCAAAATGAAATATGAGAGCGCATATGTAATGCTTCGCAACGTTAATGACGGCTCGCGTTTGACCTACCGCGCGTATGAACTGAACAACAAGAACGGGATATGTGGCTTTTCAATTACGCCGCCATACCTTGACGTGGTGGGGGGAGAATACAATATGTTCTTACTGTTAAAAGGTACGGATGGAAAGCTCTATGGCTCAACGGAGCCTTTCTTCTTCAGTACGCGATAGCTCGAAAATTGGGTATACTATAAAGCTGAGGTAAATTAAATGTCAAAGAGAGTTTTTCTTATAGTTATGGACAGCTTCGGCATAGGCGAAGCGCCAGACGCGGCGGATTTTGGCGACAGCGGCGCGAACACGCTAAAAAGCGTGGTGTCGTCGCGTGTTTTTCACGCGCCGACGCTCGCGAAGCTCGGGCTGTTCAATATCGACGGCGCGGGGCTAATAGAAAAAGCCGAAAAGCCTCTCGCGAGCTTTGCGCGGCTTCGCGAGCTTTCGCGCGGCAAGGATACCACGATAGGTCACTGGGAAATAGCGGGCGTAGTTTCACCGAAGCCGCTACCCACCTACCCCGAGGGCTTTCCCGAGGATTTTATAAGAGCGTTTGAAAAGGCTGTAGGAAGAAAAACCGTCTGCAACAAGCCGTATTCGGGAACCGAGGTAATACGCGATTACGGTGAAGAGCATAATAAGACAGGTGACCTTATAGTCTACACCTCCGCCGACAGCGTCTTTCAGATAGCCGCGAACGAAAGCGTTGTGCCGTTAGAAGAGCTTTATACCATCTGCCGCACAGCGAGAAAGTTTCTGGATGAAACGGGCAACGCGGTGGGGCGTGTAATAGCCCGCCCGTTCATAGGTGAGACAAAGGAAACCTTTACCCGCACAACCAACAGACACGATTTTTCTCTTCTTCCACCGAAGAAGACTATGCTCGATTTCATAAGCGAAGCGGACAAAGAGGTTATAGCGGTGGGGAAGATAAACGATATCTTCGCGAAGCGCGGCGTCACGAAGGCAACGGCTACAAAGGGCAACGCCGACGGTATGAGGGTAACAGACCTTATCGAGGACGAGGACTTTTCGGGACTTTGCTTCGTAAACCTCGTGGATTTCGATATGCTTTACGGTCACAGGAACGATATCGACGGCTATGCGAGGGCGGTGAGCGAGTTCGATAAGGAGCTTAGCGTTTTTATCGACGAGATGAAGGAGGAAGACCTTCTTATTATTACTGCCGACCACGGCTGTGACCCGGGCTTCACCAAAACCACCGACCACACAAGGGAGTATGTTCCTATGCTCGTATTCGGCAATAAAATAAAAAGTGGCGTAAATCTTGGTACCCGCGACGGCTTTTGCGACATAGCGGCAAGCGTCTGTGAATATCTCGGTGTTGAGGCAGACGGTATGGACGGAAACAGCTTTTTAAAGAATATACTTATTGACAACATTATGGTGAGTGATATCTA
>CAYWJF010000026.1:16529-21133 GCA_964458545.1 uncultured Oscillospiraceae bacterium
TAAAATAAGGAGCGGCTGATTATGAAGAACAAGGCACTCTCAGCGGTACTTTCGGTAATTATCATTGTAGTGCAGGTGGTTACAATGCTTTCAGCTGCGGCGATTTTTATCGCCGACAATTACATATCAAAGGAAAGCATAATTAAGCAGACGGAAAAGCTTGACCTTTCACCACTTCTTGGAGGTGAACCCACGGCGCCGCTGGTGACGGAGTTTTCCGAAAAGGCAAAGAGCTCAGCTGAGGTAGTGCTTGAACAGGCGATTTCCTTCGACGTTATTCAGGATTATTGGACCCTTCCGCTCGGCTCTGGCACACCCTCTTGGCGCGTTATTATTAACGTCACGGGTGAAAAAGCAAGAGCGGCCACAGACTACGCGAAAAGCACCCTTGCCGAGCAATTGAAGATAAAGAGCATATATCAGTCGAAGGATGAGCTTACCGACGGATTTGCGGAAGCTTATGCGGCATACGCTTTTGAAAAGGGTTATATAAAGAGCAGCGACAGAGTTTCCTGCAAAGCGGAGGTAGACAAGCATTTTGGCTACTATCTCGAGACGCTGGACGAAACGGCGCTTGCTACGCCCGTCTCCTTCGGTAGCGGCACGTTATTCTTTTCTGTAACCGGTGAAAGGGGCCCCGCCTTTCAGAACTACGTTGCCGATATGCTTAATAACGCGCGTAACCTCGCGGCAAGAAGTTACCTTACGGGCTTTGTCGGTTATATAAAGTACGGCGAAGAAACGCCGCTTGTCGATAGCGCCGCGGTTAAGGACTATCTTATGACGAGAATGAACGAGGCTTCACAGCTTTACGGCTTTTCACTGAGCGAGGCAGACAAGGAAACCCTTTCAGAGCAATTTGATTCCTTTGTTGAAGGAAAGCTTGTAAAGGAAATAAGCGGTTCCTTCCCTGAGCATTCCGTGCTTGATAGTTATATCGGTGCGGAGGTCCTTTCCCTTATAAGAATCGCGTTTAAGCCCGCTGTAAAATGGGCGCTTGTGGCGTTTTCCGCTGTGCTTGCGTTGCTATGTGTTTTGGTGTGGAAGAAAAAACGGGTCGCGGTTTTCTTTGAAAGCGCCGCCTTTATCCTCACCGCTGCGGCTCTCGGAGTTGTTTATTTCTTCATTCGCGGTGTTGACCTAACCGAGCTTCTTGCTTGCGTAACTGTTGCGGCTGGCGCTGACGCTTCAAAGGTGGCTTCTGGCTTTGTTCGTGGCTTCGCGGGGTCGTTTATCAGCGTCGGCTTCCTCTTCGCCGCCGTAGGTGTGCTGCTGCTTCTCTCGGCGCTCGCGGTTGGCAAAGGGAAAAAGCCAGCTATTAAAGTAAGCGAACAGAAAACTGACGCGCCGACGGTTGTTGGGGCGGCGGCAGAAGTTCTTGAGCCTAAAGAACCGACGACGGAAGAAAAGCCGACGGACGAAGTCGCTGAAAATAAAGAAACTGAGTAGAAGACTAAACAAGTTGAACGCAGAAATTGTAAGAGCCTCGGCATAGCCGAGGCTCTTTTTTGCAACAATATTCACAAATGAGTCGCAATTGTTAATATATATTCAAAATACCTAAAAATGGCAAATAAATAAACGAAAAATGCCGCTTTTTCATTTGACATTGAAATAATAACAAACTATAATTAAAAAATATTATTGTGTCTTTATGTATAATAAAAAATCTGTTAGGGGTGCTTCTTATGGGCAAATACATCATAAAAAGGGTTTTATTGGCGTTATTGTCGGTCTTTATCATAATTGCCATCACCTTTTTTGCAATGAACGCTATTCCGGGCGGACCATTCAATAAAGAGAAAGCTACAGACCCCGCCGTAAAGGCTGTGCTTGAGGCTCGCTTCAATCTGGACAAGCCCGTCGGCACGCAGTTTGTGCTTTATCTAAACAACCTGCTTCACGGAGATTTCGGAATTTCTCTTAAAACGGGTCGTGAGATTACCACAATAATAGGGGAGTCCTTCGCCATTTCCGCAAAGCTTGGCGGACTTGCGGCGATATGCGCCATTATTCCGGGACTTTTACTCGGAACGTGGGCGGCGCTCGCCCGCAACAAGCTGCCAGACAGAATTATTGTTTTTATAACGACGCTGTTCGTTTCGGTGCCGAGCTTTATACTCGCGACCTTCCTACTGTTAATTTTCTGTCTAAAGCTGGGGTGGCTGCCTGTATTCTCGGTGGACAATCAAAACTACCTGTTGCCCATTATAGCGCTCAGCTTCTACCCAATGGCGTATATTACCCGCCTTACGAAGTCAAGCCTTCTTGATGTGTTGGGGCAGGATTACATTAGAACAGCGCGGGCAAAGGGACTATCTCAGACTAAGGTTATTATTAAGCACGCGCTTCGCAACGCGCTTATCCCTGTCGTGACCTACATAGGTCCGATGGTAGCCTACATTCTTACGGGAAGCCTTGTTGTAGAAACGGTCTTCACTATCGGCGGACTTGGCACGAAATTTGTTGCGTCGATAAACAACCTTGACTATCCGCTTATTATGGCTACGACAATTTTCCTTGCGACGATTATGGTTATAATGACGCTTCTCAGCGACCTTGCTTATAAGCTCATTGACCCCAACATTGATTTTGAATAGGAGGCTTGAGGAAGATGAACGATAAGAAAAACAGCGATAAACTGCCTAAGAAAAACCCCTTAAGCATGCAGATAGATATAAGCAAGTTCGAGCCCGCCTCCGACGACGAAAAACGTCAGCAGGATATTATGCGTCCGTCCACCACCTTCTTTAAGGACGGAATGAGAAAGCTCTCCAAAAACCCGCTTTCTATGGCGAGCCTTGTTGTGCTTTTGGTTATAATCGTCGTGATATTTGTCGCTCCGCTTATCTGCCCATACAGCTATGAGGATATGGTTACGGTAGATGGCAAGCGTGATAAGACGGCGAAAAACCTCGCGCCGTTCACCTATTCCGAGCTTGAACAAAAGCAGATAGATAACGGTGAGAAACTCTTCCCGCATATCTTCGGAACCGACGCGCTCGGACGCGATTACTTTATTCGTGTGGTCTACGGCACCCGCGTTTCTCTTGCCGTCGGACTTTTTGCGAGCCTTATAGTGCTTGTAATAGGTCTTGTGTACGGCTCGGTGTCGGGCTACTGCGGCGGTAAGGTTGACTTAATTATGATGCGAATAGTGGATATTATCTATTCGCTGCCCGATATGCTTATTGTTATTCTTCTTTCGGTGGTGCTCCACAGTGTGCTTTCCGCCGCGCCGTCGGGTTCGCTTTTACAGCGGCTCGGAACGAATATGATAAGCCTCTTCGTCGTGTTCGGCTTACTCTACTGGGTAGGTATGGCGCGCCTTGTAAGAGGACAGGTTCTTTATATTAAGAATAACGAATATGTTCTCGCGGCACGCGCTCTCGGCGCAAAGCCCGGACGTATAATCAGAAAGCATATACTTCCAAACTGTATGAGCGTTATCTTTATCTCCGCGGCGCTTCAGATTCCTTCCGCGATTTTTACCGAAAGCTTCTTAAGCTTCGTCGGTCTCGGAGTTCAAGCGCCTATGCCGAGCCTTGGCTCGCTTGCCAACGCCGCACGCGAGGGACTTCAAAGCTATCCCTACAAGCTGGTTTATCCGTCCATAGTTATTTGTCTTATAGTTCTTTCGTTTAACCTATTGGGCGACGGATTAAGAGACGCCTTCGACCCGAAGTTAAGGAGATAGCGTTATGGATTACGAAAAGAATATATTACAGGTTAAAAACTTAAAGACCTCCTTCTTTACCGACGCGGGCGTCGCTGTGGCGGTAAACGGACTTTCCTTCAACCTCGATAAGGGTAAGATACTCGGTATCGTGGGCGAATCAGGAAGTGGAAAAAGCGTCACGGCGTACTCCATTATGGGTATTCTTGCGGACACGGGTAAAATCGTGGACGGTGAGATACTCTATAAGGGCGAGGACGTGACGAAGTTCTCAAAAAAGCAGATGCAGCAGTTCCGCGGCAAGAATGTAAGTATAATCTTCCAAGACCCTATGACCTCGCTTAACCCCGTATACACGGTCGGCAACCAGCTTATGGAAGGCATTATGCTTCATACCGACCGCAACCGTAAGCAGGCTTACGAGCGGGCGCTTGAGATGCTTACACTTGTCGGCGTGAACGACCCCGAAAGAAGAATTAAACAGTATCCGAGCGAGCTTTCTGGAGGACTTCGCCAGCGCGTTATGATAGCTATGGCTATGGCGTGCGAGCCCGATATCCTCATAGCGGACGAGCCCACAACTGCGCTCGACGTTACTATCCAAGCACAGATACTCGAGCTTATGAAGGAACTTCAAAAGAAGCTCGGAATGTCTATTATATTAATTACCCATGACCTCGGCGTTATCGCGAGTATGTGTGACGAGATAATAGTTATGTACGGCGGGCGCGTCTGCGAACGCGGCACGGCGGATGAGATTTTCTACAATCCGAAGCACGAGTACACTAAGGGGCTTCTTCGCTCAATACCGAACGAAAGCAATATGAACGAGCGGCTTGTTCCAATCGCGGGTTCGCCTATCGACGTTCTTAATATGCCTAAGGGCTGCGCGTTTTCCGCGCGGTGCGACTGTGCTATGAAGATATGC
>CAYWJF010000026.1:21143-23048 GCA_964458545.1 uncultured Oscillospiraceae bacterium
CCAGAGGAGATTTGGGTGGCGAACGACCATCTTGCCTCCTGCTGGATGAACGTAAAGCCGGACGGCGCGAAGAAGAAAAACAAGGGAGGTACTGAGGAATGAATAAAGACGACAACATTGTTGAAGTAAAAAACCTTAAACAGTATTTCCCCGTAAAAGCGGGCTTCTTTAAAACGATACCGCTAAAGGCGGTAGACGACGTATCCTTTACGATAAAGCGCGGCGAGACGCTCGGTCTTGTCGGCGAATCGGGCTGCGGCAAAACCACCGTAGGGCGCACGATACTAAGACTTTATAAGCCCACGGCTGGACAGGTTTTCTTTGACGGCAACGAGATTACCGACAGTAACATTAACCAGTACCGCAAGCGTATGCAGATGGTCTTTCAGGACCCGTACTCCTCGCTTAACCCACGAATGACGGTTTCCGATATTATCGGTGAACCGCTCGATATCCATAAGCTTTACTCAAGTCCCGCCGAACGCAAGGAGAAGATAGCGGAGCTTATGAGTCTTGTAGGGCTTGGAAGCGAGCACGCTAACCGCTATGCGCACGAGTTCAGCGGCGGTCAGCGCCAAAGGATAGGCATAGCCCGCGCGCTTGCCGTTAACCCCGAGTTTATAATCTGCGACGAGCCTGTTTCCGCGCTCGACGTTTCTATACAAGCGCAGATAATAAACACCTTTGAGGACCTTCAGAAGAAGCTCGGAATAACCTACCTGTTTATCGCCCACGACCTTATGGTCGTGCACCATATAAGCAACCGTATCGCGGTAATGTATCTCGGCAAAATAGTAGAGATAGGCTCTGCTGACGACATTAACAACACACCTGTTCACCCCTATACGATATCGCTAATCTCCGCCGTTCCGATACCCGACCCAAAGACCGCGAGAGAGCGCCAGAGAATAGTCCTTGAGGGCGACGTTCCAAGTCCTTTAAAGATGCCAAGCGGCTGTCCTTTCAGAACTAGGTGCGCTTACGCTACAGAGAAATGCGCCGAGGTCTGCCCGCAGCTTGAGGACAGAGGAAACGGGCATATGGTCGCTTGCTGGAATAAGTAAAAGAGTGCTATTTTTGGGCTTTTTGTTAGAGAATTGTAATGTTTGAGTTACCCTTATTTAATTGACATTGCTTTAACAATCTGTTATTCTATTTTCAACCATATATAACAAAAAATCGCAAAAAAAATATTAAATATGACAAGGGATTTCCCCTTTATTCCTGCTTTTCGAGCAGGTTTCACTACTTTATTTAAAGCGCACACGGTTTAAGTTTGCTCCCCCGTTTTCGGTGCGGCAGCTTGTTTAAAGGCGGAGGCGTTTTAATAGATATTTAAGAAGGAGATATTAGAGATGAAAAAGATTTTTGCAATTGTTCTTGTTCTTGCTTTAGCTCTCTGCGTTTTTGCCTCTTGCGGTAAGCAGGAAGTGGCTCCCACCGCACCGTCCTCTTGGGACCATTACGATGAGCTTATCAGCGAAATACGCGCTGAGACAGACCTCGTAGCGCGCGAAGCGCTTATGCACGAGGCAGAGGATGTACTTATGGAGTCGGGCGCTATCCTGCCTGTTTACTACTATAACGACATCTATCTTATGAAGGATGGCATTGAGGGCTTCTACTGCACACCTTACGGCTATAAGTACTTTATGAACGCCACCTACGGCGATGCCACAACCCTTCGCATTAACCTTGCGAGCGAGCCCGATAAGCTTGACCCGGCACTCAACTCCTCCGTTGACGGAGCGTGCCTCGCGGTTAACTCCTTCGGCGGTCTTTACACCTACGACGCGAACAACCAGCTTGTACCTAACTTCGCTGAGAAGTGTGAGGAGTCCGAGGACGGACTTACCTATGTATTCACAATGCGCGACGGTCTTAAGTGGTCTGACGGCACACCCC
>CAYWJF010000027.1:0-22125 GCA_964458545.1 uncultured Oscillospiraceae bacterium
GTCAACGTGACCGATAGTGCCGATATTGACATGGGGCTTACTTCTGTCAAATTTTGCCTTTGCCATTGGATATGTCCTCCCTTAATCTTTCATACTTGTTAAATTATTGTACCAATAATAGGGGCAAATTTCAATAGCTCCCTAAAAATTAGTCGTTTTTATGCCGAATACTCATTATTCCCTCGGCGATGGACTTCGGAACCTCGATATAGTGGCTCGGTTCCATTGAATACTGACCGCGTCCTTGCGTCTTCGAGCGAAGGTCGGTTGCGTAACCGAACATTCCAGAAAGAGGCACGAAAGCGTTAATCTGCTGTGCGCCCGCGATTGTGTCCATACCCTGTATCATACCGCGGCGAGCGTTGAGGTCTCCGATTACGTCGCCCATATATTCCTCGGGTATCACGACGTTAACGTGCATGATAGGCTCGAGAATTACGGGGTCAGCCTTGCGAAGCGCCTCTTTAAGCGCCATAGAACCAGCAATCTTGAACGCCATTTCGGAGGAGTCCACCTCGTGGAAGCTTCCGTCATAGAGCGTTACCTTGATATCCACAACGGGGTAGCCCGCGAGCACGCCCGCTTGCATAGCGCCCTGAATACCCTGATTAACAGGCTCGATAAATTCCTTTGGTATCGCGCCGCCAACGACCTTGTTGATAAACTCGTAGCCTTTTCCGCTCTCGTTCGGCTCAACAATAATCTTGACGTGTCCATACTGTCCGTGACCGCCCGACTGACGCGCGTACTTCATATCGACGTCCGCGCTCTTGCGAATGGTCTCGCGGTAGGCAACCTGCGGCTTACCGACGTTCGCCTCAACCTTGAATTCGCGGAGAAGACGGTCAACGATAATTTCAAGATGAAGTTCACCCATACCGGCGATAATCGTCTGACCTGTTTCCTCGTCCGTGTAGGTTCTGAAGGTTGGGTCCTCCTCGGCAAGCTTAGAAAGCGCTATACCCATTTTCTCCTGACCTGCCTTCGTCTTGGGCTCGATAGCCACGCGGATAACAGGCTCGGGGAATTCCATAGACTCGAGGATAATCGGTGCGTTCTGCGCGCAAAGTGTGTCGCCAGTGGTGGTGTTTTTAAGACCTACCGCCGCCGCGATATCGCCCGCGTAGCAGACCTCGATATCCTTACGGTTATTGGCGTGCATCTGAAGAATTCTTCCTATGCGCTCCGTATTGTTCTTAACCGAGTTATATACCGAGCTGCCCGCTTCGACCTTGCCTGAATAGACGCGGAAGAAGCAAAGCTTGCCGACAAAGGGGTCTGTCGCTATCTTGAACGCAAGAGCCGAGAACGGCTCTGTGTCGCTCGCGTGACGGAATTCCTCTTCGTCGTTCTTCGGGTTTACACCCTTTATAGAGGGTATGTCAAGCGGAGACGGCATATAATCTACGATGGCGTCAAGAAGCTTCTGGACGCCCTTATTCTTGTAGGATGTTCCGCATGTTACGGGAACAAAGGTGTTGTCGATAGTGCCCTTTCTTATGGCTTTCTTTATCTCGTCGATGGTGATTTCCTCACCGCCTAGATACTTTTCCATAATGGCGTCGTCCTGCTCGGCGAGCGATTCAAGCATAGCCGTGCGGTACTCCTGAGCCTTCTCGAGCATATCCGCGGGAATATCCGTGCCGGATACGTCGTGCTGAATTGCCTCGAAATTCGTATACGCCTTCATATCAACAAGGTCGATAAGTCCGACGTAGGTTTCCTCCGCTCCGATAGGAAGCTGGATGGGAACCGCGTTGCATTTCAGTCTTTCGCGCATCATGCTTACGACGCGGTAGAAATCCGCGCCCATAATGTCCATTTTGTTTACATACGCCATACGCGGAACCTTGTATTTGTCCGCTTGACGCCATACCGTTTCGGACTGGGGCTCAACGCCGCCCTTTGCGCAGAAGACGGTAACCGAACCGTCCAAAACGCGCAGAGAACGCTCAACCTCAACAGTAAAATCGACATGTCCCGGGGTATCTATAATATTGATACGATGTTTGTTCCAGTATGCGGTGGTAGCTGCGGATGTGATAGTTATGCCACGCTCCTGCTCCTGCGCCATCCAGTCCATTGTCGCTGCGCCGTCATGGGTTTCACCGATTTTATGGTTAATTCCCGTATAAAACAATATTCTTTCGGTTGTAGTTGTTTTGCCGGCGTCGATATGCGCCATTATGCCAATATTTCTGGTAGCCTCAAGTGAAACGTCTCTTGGCATGTTATCCTCCTTAGCTGATAAAAAAGCTGATTAATATCTGTAATGTGCAAACGCTCTGTTGGCTTCCGCCATCTTATGCGTATCTTCACGCTTCTTAACGGAGCTACCGGTTTCATTAACGGCGTCCATTATTTCGCCCGCGAGTCTTTCCGCCATCGTGCGCTCATTTCTCGCGCGCGAATAGGTGGTAAGCCAGCGAAGACCAAGCGTGGTGCGGCGTTCGGGACGTACTTCCATAGGCACCTGATAGGTGGAACCACCTACACGGCGAGCCTTGACTTCCAACTCAGGCATAATGTTCGTCATTGCTTTTTCGAACATCTCCAGCGGGTCGTTGCCTGTCTTATCCTTAACGATATCAAAAGCACCGTAAACGATTTTCTGGGCTACGCCCTTTTTGCCGTCATACATAATGCTGTTGATAAGACGGGTGACCATCTTTGAGTTGTACATCGGGTCGGCCAAAACGTCACGTTTCGCGATATTGCCTCTTCTCGGCATATCTTCTTCCCTCCCTCATATTTGATGATTTCATAGGTACTCAAGAACGGGATTGTTCTTGTAGTGCGCCAAAGCGGGCAATATATAAATGTATATTTATATATAAGCCAATTTGGCTGTGGTTTGCTTATTTCTTCGGGCGCTTCGCGCCGTACTTTGAGCGAGACTGACCTCTGCCATTCACGCCCTGAGTATCGAGTGTGCCGCGTACTACATGGTAACGAACACCGGGGAGGTCCCTAACACGACCGCCGCGAACAAGAACAACGCTGTGCTCTTGAAGGTTGTGGCCAACGCCGGGAATGTAACCCCAAACTTCGATACCGTTAGTAAGGCGAACTCTCGCTACCTTACGAAGAGCTGAGTTAGGCTTTTTAGGAGTCATCGTCTTAACGGTGGTGCAAACGCCACGCTTCTGCGGGGAGCTTACGTCCGTATAGGCTCTCTTCTGGGAATTAAATCCGCTTTGAAGAGCCGGAGACTTGGACTTATAAACAGATTCCTCACGTCCCTTGCGTACTAACTGGTTAAATGTCGGCAAACTTGTGCATCTCCTTTCTTGATTTATATATGATTGACGGGTTTTCACCCTTAAATCAACTTAAATAAAATATAGGGCAACAAACCGATTATACATTATGGACAATATTTTTGCAAGGTTTTTGTAAAGAATTACGTTTTTGTAACCATTAAATAATCGGTTTGTCGCATTTTTCGTTTTACGCGCCTGTGGTAATGTTATAATCGCTGTTTTCGACGTACTCCGCGCCGTTGAACTGCTCCATACCTGTACCAGCGGGGATAAGCTTACCAATAATGACGTTCTCCTTAAGTCCGAGCAGCGGGTCTGTCTTGCCCTTGATAGCGGCGTCGGTGAGAACCCTCGTTGTCTCTTGGAAGGAGGCGGCGGAAAGGAAGCTATCGGTGGCGAGAGACGCCTTGGTGATACCGAGAAGCACTGGCTCGTACTCTACGAGCGAGACCTCCTCGCCCGCGGCCTTACGCGCCGTAAGCTCTCTATTAAGAGCGATAACCTCGTTTACGTCGGCAAGCGTTCCGCTGAGATACTCAGAGGTGCCAGATTCACTAATGCGAACCTTGCGCATCATCTGACGAACGATAACCTCGATATGCTTGTCGCAGATATCAACGCCCTGCATACGGTAGACGCGCTGTACCTCTTGGATAAGGTAATTCTGTACGGCGAGCTTACCCTTAATAGCAAGTATGTCGTGCGGGTTCGCAAGACCGTCTGTTATCATATCGCCCACCGTGACCGTGTCGCCCTCGTTTACCTTAAGCGATACGCCGTAAGGAATGAGATAGCTCTTCTCGACGGGAGTCCCGTCCGCTTCCTCGCCCGTTACGACGGCGTAGCGGTTCTTCTTGCTCTCGTCGATATGAACGGTACCGGTGATTTCGGTGAGAATAGCGAGGTTCTTAGGCTTCGGCTTTCTGCCCTCGAAGAGCTCTTCTACGCGGGGAAGACCCTGCGTGATATCCTCGTCGGAGGCGATACCACCCGTATGGAAGGTACGCATTGTAAGCTGAGTACCCGGCTCGCCTATTGACTGCGCGGCGATAATGCCGACAGCCTCGCCGAGACCAACCTTCTTGCCGTTCGCAAGGTTTGAGCCGTAGCACTTTACGCATACGCCGTGCTTGCAGCGGCAGTTAAGAACAGAGCGAAGCATTAGGCTGGTTATTCCCGCCTTAACTATCTTCTTCGCGATGTCCGCGGTAATCATTGTGTCGTTATCGACAATAAGCTCGCCCGTCGCGGGGTCGGTTACGTCGCTTACGGCGTAACGCCCGTTAAGACGCTCCTCGAACGACTCGATAATCTCGTTGCCGTCCTTAATGTCGAAGACCTCTATTCCCTGGTCAGCGCCGCAGTCGTACTCACGGATAATTACGTCCTGAGATACGTCTACGAGACGGCGGGTAAGGTAGCCCGAGTCCGCGGTACGAAGCGCCGTGTCGGCAAGTCCCTTACGGGCGCCGCGGGAGCTTATGAAGTATTCGAGTATGTTTAAGCCCTCACGGTAGTTCGCGCGGATAGGAATTTCAATCGTTTTACCCGAGGTGTTGGCGATAAGTCCGCGCATACCAGCGAGCTGACGAATCTGGTTCATAGAACCACGGGCGCCGGAGTCTGCCATCATATATATCGGGTTATACTTGTCAAGGTTCTCTTGAAGGGCTGTAGCGACAAGCTCGGTGGTCTCCTGCCAAATCTCGATAACCTTCTTGTAGCGCTCGTTGTTCGACATAATTCCGAGGTGGAACAGCTTGTTGACCTCGAGAATCTTCTTCTCCGCCTCGGCGATTAAGGTCGCCTTCTGGGGCGGGATAACAACGTCGGAAACGGAAACGGTAATAGCGCCGCGGGTAGAATACTTGTAGCCCTGCGACTTTACCTTATCGAGCACCTCGGCGGTTACGGCTACGCCGTGAACACGTATGCAAGCGTCGATAATCTTTCCTAACTGCTTCTTTCCGACAAGGAAGTCAATTTCAAGCTTAAAGAGGTCGTCCTCTGTGTTGCGCTCGCAGAAGCCGAGGTCCTGCGGAATGGGTGTGTTGAAGATAAGGCGTCCGACGGTTACGTCAACAAGCTTTGTCTTCTTTACGCCGTTAATCTCTTTTTCAAGCCTTACCTTTACGGCGGCGTGGAGCGAAACCTCGCCCTCGGCGTAAGCCATCATAGCCTCGTCGATATCGCGGAAGACCTTGCCCTCGCCCTTTTCTCCGTCCTTCTTCATTGTAAGGTAGTAGGAGCCGAGTACCATATCCTGCGTAGGAACGGTTATCGGGCGTCCGTCGGAGGGCTTGAGCAGGTTGTTCGCCGCAAGCATAAGGAAGCGTGCCTCAGCCTGAGCCTCAGAGGAAAGCGGAACGTGAACAGCCATCTGGTCTCCGTCGAAGTCCGCGTTGTAAGCGGTGCAGACGAGCGGATGAAGCTTAAGCGCGCGTCCTTCAACAAGAACGGGCTCAAACGCCTGAATGCCTAAGCGGTGAAGTGTAGGCGCGCGGTTGAGAAGCACGGGGTGGTCCTTTATGACCGTTTCGAGCGAGTCCCAAACGGCGGTGTTGCTGCGCTCCACCATCTTGCGCGCGTTCTTTATATTAGTGGCTACTCCGTTTTCAACGAGATGCTTCATTACGAAGGGCTTGAAAAGCTCAAGCGCCATCTCCTTCGGGAGTCCGCACTGGTACATTTTAAGCTCAGGACCTACGACGATAACCGAACGACCAGAATAGTCAACGCGCTTACCGAGAAGGTTCTGGCGGAAGCGTCCTTGCTTACCCTTTAACATATCGGAAAGGGATTTCAGCGGGCGGTTGTTCGGTCCCGTTACGGGGCGTCCGCGCCTGCCGTTATCAATAAGGGCGTCAACAGCCTCTTGTAGCATACGCTTCTCGTTACGCACGATAATATCGGGCGCGCCGAGCTCTAAGAGCCTTTTAAGGCGGTTGTTTCTGTTAATTACGCGGCGATAAAGGTCGTTAAGGTCGCTTGTGGCGAAGCGTCCGCCGTCGAGCTGAACCATAGGACGAATATCTGGGGGAATTACGGGCACAACGTCGAGTATCATCCACTCGGGGCGGTTGCCCGAAAGACGGAAGGCCTCGACAACCTCAAGGCGCTTGAGAAGACGAATCTTCTTCTGTCCGGAGGCGGTTTCAAGCTCGTCCTTTATCTCCTTAGAAAGAACCTCAAGGTCTATCTTCGCGAGAAGCTCGCGAACAGCCTCGGCGCCCATAGACGCCTTAAACTCGTCCTCGTAGCGCTCACGCATATCGCGGTATTCGTTCTCGGTGAGCAGCTGCTTCTCTTCAAGCGGGGTATAGCCGGGGTCGGTTACGATATACGCCGCGAAATAGAGCACCTTTTCAAGGTCGCGGGGGGAAACGTTAAGCATAAGACCTATGCGGGAGGGTATGCCCTTGAAGTACCAGATGTGCGAAACGGGAGCGGCGAGCTCGATATGACCCATACGCTCGCGACGCACCTTAGCCTTAGTTACCTCAACGCCGCAGCGGTCGCATATCTTACCGCGGTAGCGCAGTCTTTTATACTTTCCGCAGTGGCATTCCCAGTCCTTAATCGGTCCGAAGATACGCTCGCAGAAGAGTCCGTCGCGCTCGGGCTTAAGGGTACGGTAATTTATCGTTTCGGGCTTCTTTACCTCGCCGTAGGACCATTCTCTAATCTGGTCGGGCGAAGCAAGACCGATTTTTATGGATGCAAAATCGTTATGTTCCATTATGCTGACCTACCTTCCTTTATTTAAAGCTTTTCGTCGAAGTCAACTTCGCTGTCAGCGTCGAGGTCGGATTCGTCGGGCTCAAAGTCTATCGCGTCGTCCTCGTCGTTTTCGTCCGCATTGTCGTTAACATAGCTGTCGTTAATATCCTCGACCGCGAAGCCCGCTTCAAGCTCGGCATCAATCGCGACGTCGTTCATATCGTCCGCCATTGGGGCAAGCCCGATATCGTCGTCGTCAAGGCTCTGCTTGAGGTCTATCTCCTCGCCGTCTGCGTCAAGTACCTTGACGTCGAGCGAGAGCGACTGGAGCTCCTTAATAAGAACACGGAAGGATTCGGGTATTCCCGCCTTCGGGATATTCTGTCCCTTTACAATTGCCTCGTAGGTCTTAACGCGTCCTACTACGTCGTCGGATTTCACCGTGAGTATCTCCTGTAGGGTGTAAGCCGCGCCGTAAGCCTCAAGCGCCCAGACCTCCATCTCTCCGAAGCGCTGACCGCCGAACTGGGCTTTACCACCTAAAGGCTGCTGCGTTACTAAGGAGTAGGGTCCAGTGGAGCGCGCGTGAATTTTATCGTCAACAAGGTGATGTAGCTTTAAGAAGTACATATATCCGACAGTTACGCGGTTATCGAAGCGTTCGCCTGTTCTTCCGTCGTAAAGCCATGTCTTTCCGTCGCGCTCATAGCCAGCCTTTTCGAGGCAGTCCATAATATCATACTCGTTCGCGCCGTCGAAAACGGGGGTCATTACCTTCCAGCCGAGCGCCTTCGCGGCGTAGCCGAGATGGACCTCGAGAACCTGTCCAATATTCATACGGGAAGGAACGCCGAGGGGGTTAAGAACGATATCAAGCGGTGTGCCGTCGGGTAGGAAAGGCATATCCTCCTGCGGTAGTATGCGGGAGACAACGCCCTTATTTCCGTGGCGTCCCGCCATCTTATCGCCGACGCTTATCTTACGCTTCTGGGCGATATATACGCGAACAACCTTGTTTACGCCGGGGTTAAGCTCGTCGCAGTTTTCAGCTGTAAATTCCTTTACGTCAACAACGATACCGTATTCGCCGTGGGGAACGCGCAAGGAGGTGTCGCGCACCTCGCGCGCCTTCTCGCCGAAGATGGCGCGAAGGAGTCTTTCCTCGGCGGTAAGCTCGGTTTCACCCTTGGGCGTTACCTTACCAACAAGTATGTCGCCAGCGCCAACCTCGGCGCCTATACGGATAATTCCTCTTTCGTTGAGGTCCTTAAGCGCGTCCTCGCCGACGTTCGGAATGTCCTTTGTGATATCCTCAGGTCCAAGCTTGGTGTCGCGCGCTTCTATTTCGTACTCTTCAATATGAATGGAGGTGAAAACGTCGTCGCGGACAACCTTTTCATTAATGAGAACGGCGTCCTCGTAGTTGTAGCCTTCCCACGTCATAAAGCCGATAAGAACATTCTTACCGAGTGAGATTTCGCCGTTATCGGTAGCGGGTCCGTCGGCAATAACCGTGCCGACCTCTACCCTTTCGCCCTCGCTTACAACAGGGCGCTGGTTAAAGCAGGTCGCCTGATTGGAGCGAAGGAACTTTATTATTTTGTAGGTTTCCTCGGTTTTGTCGTCATTCTTGACGATGACCTTGTCAGCGGAAACGTAGGTTACTACGCCCGGCTTCTTCGCGAGCACGACAACACCAGAGTCGATAGCCGCCTTGTACTCCATACCCGTTCCGACTATCGGTGACTGAGACTTAAGGAGCGGCACCGCCTGACGCTGCATGTTCGAGCCCATGAGGGCGCGGTTCGCGTCGTCGTTTTCAAGGAAGGGTATCATTGCCGTCGCGACGGAAACGACCATCTTAGGCGAAACGTCCATGTAATCAGCCTTGGCGGCGTCAACCTCGATAATCTCGTCGCGGTGGCGGGCGTTTACGCGGGGCTTAGTGAAATGCCCCGCCTCATCAAGAGGCTCATTCGCCTGCGCGACGACATACTCGTCCTCGACGTCGGCGGTCATATAGACGACTTCCTTCGTTACAACGCCCTTTTCCTTATCTATTCTTCTGTAGGGCGCTTCAATGAAGCCGTATTCGTTAATTCTCGCGAAGGTCGCAAGGTAGGAGATAAGTCCTATGTTCGGACCTTCAGGCGTTTCAATCGGGCACATACGTCCGTAATGGCTATAATGAACGTCGCGCACCTCGAAGGAAGCGCGGTCACGGGACAAGCCGCCGGGTCCGAGAGCGGAGAGACGGCGCTTATGCGTAAGCTCAGCAAGCGGGTTTGTCTGGTCCATAAACTGGGACAGCGGAGAGCTTCCGAAGAATTCTTTTATCGCCGCAACTACGGGGCGGATATTAATGAGCACCTGCGGAGTAACCGTGTCGGTCTCCTGCGCTTGAAGGGTCATCTTCTCACGAATATTGCGCTCCATTCTCGCGAAGCCGATTCTGAACTGGTTTTGAAGCAGCTCGCCTACCGAACGGATACGGCGGTTTCCGAGATGGTCGATATCGTCAATGGTGCCGACCTCGCTCGCAATGCCGCAAAGATAGTTTATGGAAGCCATAATATCGTCTATCGTAATGTGCTTCGGAATAAGCTCATCGCGGCGGGCGATAATCATTTCTTTTATTGTCTCTTGGTTCTTCGCAGAATCGAGGATTTCACAAAGGACCTTGAAGCAGACCTTTTCGTTTATGTCAGCCTCCTTCGGGTCAAAGCCGATATAATCGCTTATATCAACCATACCGTTGGAGATAACCTTTACCTCTTTGTCGTTTACGTCAAGGTAAACAACCATTATACCGCTTTGGGCAATCTTGTCGCCGAGCTCGCGGCTGATTACGTCGCCCTTGCTCGCGAGAAGCTCGCCCGTGCGCTCGTCAATAACGTCACGCATAAGCTTTTTATCGTATATTCTGGGAACAAGCGAAAGCTTTTTGTTGTACTTGTAGCGTCCGAAACGGGAAAGGTCGTAACGGCGAGCGTCGAAAAAGAGGTTGTTGAGTTGGGTCTTCGCGCTGTCTACCGTGGGCGGCTCGCCCGGGCGAAGCTTGCGGTAGGTTTCGAGAAGTCCCTCTTCCTCGTTGGTGGTGGAGTCCTTTTCGAGGGTCGCGAGTATTCTATCGTCCTCGCCGAAGAAGTCGATAATCTGCGCGTTGGAGCCAAGACCGAGCGCGCGAAGGAAGACAGTAACGGGCATCTTCCTGTTCTTGTCTATACGGACGTAGAAGATATCGTTAGTGTCGGTTTCATATTCAAGCCAAGCGCCGCGGTTAGGTATAACCGTGGAGGTGTAGAGCTTCTTTCCCGATTTATCGCGGGTCTCGTCAAAATAGACGCCCGGAGAACGAACGAGCTGAGAGATAATAACACGCTCCGCGCCGTTGATGACGAAGGTGCCGCTGTCGGTCATGAGCGGAAAATCGCCCATAAATATTTCCTGCTCTTTTATCTCTCCCGTTTCCTTGTTGAGAAGACGGGCGCGCACCTTTAGCGGCGCGTTATACGTCGCGTCGCGCTCCTTGCATTCCTCAACGGTGTATTTCGGGGTTTCCTCAAGGTGGTAATCGATAAAATCAAGAACCAGATTACCGGTGTAGTCCTTGATGGTCGAGATATCGCGAAAGACCTCCTTCAAGCCGTCGGTCAAAAACCAGCGATATGAGTTCTTCTGGATTTCGATAAGGTTCGGCATCTCCTGAACTTCATCAATCTGCGCAAAGCTCATTCTCTCGTTCTTGCCAAGTTTTACGGGATGTACTCTCTCCATGCTTCGCTGTCACTCCTCTTTATACTTACTATAAATTATACAAGTTGCACAAGTTGGGCTGAAAAACGCGCCGATTTTCGTAAATATTTGGCGAGATAATCACCAGAAATTAACATCTTTGGGCGCAAAAATCCATTGTAAACTAATTTAGTATTATACGATTTCTAAATAAATTTGTCAATAGCCAAAGACCGTAAATAAAAGAAAAATCAACCCGCTCGCGATACGCACGGGCGGGTTGCAACTTTGTTTCCTTATGCCATCGGTGTTTTTACCATTTTTGTTCGTTAATCTAAAAAATCACGCAATTTTTTGCTTCTGCTGGGGTGACGGAGCTTGCGAAGCGCCTTCGCTTCTATCTGGCGGATACGCTCGCGGGTTACGTTGAACTCCTTGCCAACCTCCTCAAGCGTGCGGGGACGTCCGTCCTCAAGACCGAAGCGAAGACGAAGCACCTTCTCTTCACGCGGGGTGAGGGTGTTGAGCACGTCGCCGAGCTGTTCGCGAAGAAGCGTGTGATACGCGGCCTCGGCTGGTACGGGGGCGTCCTCGTCGGGAATGAAGTCGCCGAGGTGGCTGTCCTCCTCCTCGCCAATCGGGGTTTCGAGTGAAACGGGCTCCTGTGCTACACGAAGGATTTCGCGTACCTTATCGACGGAGACACCCATCTCCTCGGAAATCTCCTCCGCCGTCGGCTCGTGACCGTTTCTGTGAAGAAGCTGGCTGCTTACCTTCTTGACCTTGTTTATCGTTTCGACCATATGTACGGGTATTCTTATGGTGCGCGCTTGGTCAGCTATGGCGCGGGTAATAGCTTGACGAATCCACCAAGTAGCGTAGGTGGAGAACTTGAAGCCCTTAGTGTAGTCGAACTTTTCTACCGCTTTAATAAGACCGAGGTTTCCCTCTTGAATAAGGTCGAGGAAGTGCATACCACGCCCGACGTATCTTTTAGCAATGCTAACGACAAGGCGAAGGTTCGCCTCCGAAAGGCGCTTCTTAGCCTTCTCATCGCCCTCTGCCATTCGCACGGCGAGGTCTATCTCCTCGTCGGGAGTAAGAAGAGGCACGCGCCCTATCTCTTTTAAGTAAAACTTAACGGGGTCATCTGTGCCCTCAACGGTAGAGGAATCGACAAGGCTTTCGACGTCCTTCGTAAGGTCAGCTTCAAGCTCCTCGTCCTCCATATCCTCCACGATTTCTATGCGGTGACCCTCAAGAGTATCGTACAGCTTGTCCACCTGCTCGACGTCGAAATCCATCTCCTCAAGCACGTCGTTTATCTCTTTTGTGGTAAGCTTGCCCTTCTTCTTTCCGTTTTCGATAAGCTCTTTGATTAAATTCCTTTTTTCCGCACTCATTTCTTAATCCCCTTCTTTTTATCTATAAGTTTTTGTATTTTTTCAGCGTCCATCTGTCTCAAATCTTCCGTAGTCGGCTCGTTCGCCGCAGAAACAATTCTGTCAATATATAAATCCGAGTCATCTATGGCGAAGTTGCCGCTCGGTCGCTCCGCAATAATCTTGCATAATAGCGACATCTGTTCGTCCGAAAGAACGGCGGACATTGAAGGCATTCCCGTAAATTCCTCGCGCCCTATCACCTCGGTAAGCAAACGGTAAATTTCCGACGTTTCCTCTGAAGAAAAATCTGTCGGTAAAAGCCTTTCAGTCACCCTTTCACAAAGGTCGGGGTTGTAGAAAAGCAATGCTATCATAAATTGTTCCGCAGAAACCGTACCGAGTCTTGAGTCGCTGGCGGTTCGCATATTATATCTCTCACTTACACTACGGGAAAGCTTTGCATCCTGTTCCTTTGTTTCCTTTGCACGTAGTATTTTTCTTACCCGTTCCGCTTCAAGCAACAAATACTCTTTATTTCCACCAGTTTCCTTTGCGACCCTTCCCGCATATATATCCCGCTCCGTAAGCGAGTCTATCCTAGCCAGAACTTCGCCTGACGCTTTTAAGTAACTCGTGCGTCCTAAGTCTGTTTCAAGGTCAAAATTCTTCTTAACGCGAAAAAGCTCATATTCTGTCGAACTAGACGAACTCTCAATAAGCTCGCTAAACTTATTTACACCGAACTTCTGAATAAATTCGTCTGGGTCCTTCGCGCCGGTCATAGATATAACCCTGACGGTGAGATTCGTCGATTTGAAGGTCTCGGTTGTGCGCCTTACCGCCTTTTGTCCCGCCTCGTCCGAATCGTAGGCGAGCAGCACCTCGTCGGCGTACTGGGAAATCATTCGGGCGTGCTCGTCGGTAAGCGCCGTACCAAGCCCCGCCACGGCGTTATCGAAGCCCGCGGCGTGAAGCGCGATTACGTCCATCTGTCCCTCGGCGATTATAATCTGCCGCGTCTTTGTGTTCTTCGCTATATTCAACGCGAAGAGGGTTCGGCTCTTTTTAAAGACCGCCGTGTCGCGGGTGTTAAGGTACTTTCTTGAATCGTCGCCTAAGGTGCGCCCCGAAAAGGCAACGATATTTCCGCGAACGTCTATAACGGGGAACATCGCCCTTTCGCGGAAGAAGTCGTAGCTTCCGCCGTTCTTACCCGCGGTGCAGACGCCCGCTTCTATCATCTCCTCGTCGCGGTATCCCTTTGAGCGAAGGAAATTCCTTAGACTGTCCCACGTATCGTCCGCGTAGCCTATGCCGAAGCGGCGTATCGTCGCGTCATCCAGCCCTCGCCTTCTAAGGTAGCCCCGTGCGTGCTTTCCCGCGTCGGAGTTTAAGCTATCGAAGAAAAAGCGCGCGGATAGCTTATTTATCTCAAATATCCGTTTTCTTATCGCTATCGCGCTTGTGTCGGTTTCGTCGGGGAGCGCCATTCCCGCACGGTTGGCGAGAAGCTTTACCGCTTCTATGTATTCGATATTTTCGCGTTGTTTAATAAAGGTGATAACGTCGCCGCCCGCACCGCAACCGAAGCAGTAGAAGGACTGGGTGTCGGGGTAGACGGTGAAGCTCGGCGTTTTTTCGTTATGAAAGGGGCAAAGGGCAACGTGTATCCTACCGCGCCTTGTGAGCGGAACATAGGAGTTCACGACCTCAACTATGTCGTTCCTGTCGTGAAGCTCAATTAAAAAATCCTGTGACAGCGCCATAGTCGTTCCCCCTTCCGCAGTTTTTTTAAGTACTTAAGTCGTCAGCGCCCACGCCTTCGGAATAAAAAGCGTTTTAAATTTATATATGGCGTAATCGTCGCTCATACCAGATATGTAATCGGCTACGGAGCGCTCTACGCCGTCCTCTCGCGCTACCTCGCGGTAGAACTCAGGCATTTCAATCGGTGATTTTTTATAGTAGTTAAAGAGCTTTTCAATCATATCGACGGCCTTTGCTTCCTCGCACTTTATATCACCCTCAACGTCGAGATAGATGCGTTCAAACATAAAGTCGTAAAGCTCGTCATAAGCCTTCTCTATTTCGGGCGCAAAGCTGAAAGAACCGTCAAAATTAGTAACGAGTGAAGAAACAAGGGTGGTTATCCTCGCGGTCTTCTTCGCGCCGAGCGTTTTTCTCACGTTAGCGGGAAGGTCGCTTTCCTTTAGCACCCCCGCCGTCTGCGCGTCCTCGATATCGTGGTTAAGAAAGGCTATTCTGTCCGCGTGGCGCACGGCTTGTCCCTCAAGTGTCTTTGGTAGCGCGCCCTTTGTGTGGCGCTCAATGCCGTCTATAGTCTCGGCGCAAAGATTAAGCCCACGGCGGTTCTTTTCAAGCCGCTCAACTACCCTTACGCTCTGTTCGTAGTGGTTGAAGCCGCCCTCGCAAAGCTCGTTCAGCGCCCGCTCGCCCGCGTGGCCGAACGGCGTATGCCCAAGGTCGTGTCCAAGCGCGATAGCCTCGGTTAAATCCTCGTTAAGCCTGCAAGCGCGCGAAATTGTGCGGGCTATCTGCGAAACCTCGAGGGTATGGGTAAGTCTTGTGCGGTAATGGTCGCCTTCGGGCGACAGAAAAACCTGCGTTTTCTGCTTTAAGCGACGAAACGCCTTTGAATGTATAATTCGGTCGCGGTCACGGCAGAAATCGGTTCGAAGCTCGCACGGCTCCTCATAAACCTTTCTCCCCAAGGTGTTTTTGGAGAGAACGGCGTATTTACAAAGAATAAGCTCCTCGTTCTTTTCGGTAATCTCTCTGGGCGTCATTCCTTTTCACCCCCACACTATATTATACGACACTATCGGTCAATATCCTTTTTTATTATCGGAACAAATTTTTCTTCAATCAGCCTCGGCTCGCCTTTTCCCCTTGTAAGCTCCCGAACCTTGACGAGAAGCTCCTCGCTTTGCTCTTTCATAAGGGTAATAATAAGCCTAACCCTGTCGGAAAAATCGCTTTCTGCAATTTTCGCGCCGAGCGAGGGAAGAAGCGCGACAAGCCTGTCGTAATCGGGGTAATCGCAGAAAAGCTCGAAAACCGAACAGGTCCTCATTACCGCTATCTCAGCGTTCTCCACCGCCTTCGCAGCCGCGAGAGAATAGGCGCGCACAAGCCCGCCAGTACCTAGTAGGGTGCCGCCGAAGTAGCGGGTAACGACGATAGCGGCGTCGGTTATCTCCCCGCGCGAAAGCACGTCGAGCACGGGCAAGCCCGCCGTGCCCTGCGGCTCGCCGTCGTCGCTGTATCGCTGAAGGTTGCCCTCACGTAGCGTGTACGCAAAGACGTTATGGGTAGCGGTTTTATGTAGGCTTTTTATCGACGATACAAAGTCCAGCGCTTCCTTCTCTGTTTCTACCCTTTTCGCGTAGCCGATAAAGCGAGAGCGCTTTTCGGTGAACTCATACTCGCCGTCTTTATAAAGCGTGGTATAGCTTTCGGGCAAAAGAACGCCCCCCCTTCTAAAAAATTAAGAGGTACGCAGCCGTACCTCTTAACTGATTATTCCATGTTGAAGCGTTTTTTAAATCTATCTACACGTCCGCCGGTATCAACAAGCTTCTGTTTGCCGGTATAGAACGGGTGGCATTTCGAGCAAATTTCAACACGAATGTCTTTACGGGTAGACTTAGTTTTAATTACCTCGCCGCAAGCGCAGGTTATCGTAGTCTCCTCGTAGTTGGGATGGATTCCTTCCTTCAATGAATGTCACCTCTTTTTTTGTTGCAATTGCTATAAGATAATAGCACAATCCGTGAACTAATGCAATAGTTTTTTTATTTTGTAATTATACTTTTCGCGCTTTTCTCAAGCTTATCGAGCACCTGCGCGGATTCCTCGCGGGTCTTTTCGTTGGCGGACATATAAACCTTCATCTTCGGCTCGGTGCCGGACGGTCTTACCATAACCGACGCGCCGTTTTCGAGCAAAAATTCTATTACGTCTGCTTCGGGGAGGTTTACGGGGCTTTCTGTCTTAAGCGTAAGGCTCTTCCTCACCCGCTTTTTATAGTCTATAACCGAGGTTACCTGATAGCCCGCTATCCTTTCAGGGTAGTTCTCGTAAAGCGCGTCCATAACCGCCTTCATTTCGGCGGTGCCGTTTACCCCGGGGAACTCCTTGTTTATTACACGGTTCATATAATAGCCGTAGGTCTCATACAGTCCCTCAAGCACCGCAAGCGGAGTCGTGCCCTTGGATTTATAATAGCTCGTCATTTCGCAAAGCAGCATTGTCGCGAGCACCGCGTCCTTATCGCGCACATACGCGCCCGAAAGGTAGCCGCAGCTCTCCTCGAAGCCGAAGATAAACCGCTCGCTCTCGCCCTTTTGTTCAAGGAAGAGAATCTGCTCGCCAATATATTTGAAGCCCGTGAGCACCGTTTTCATCTCTACCCCGCCGTGGCGCGCAATCTCGTCGGCAAGCGCGGTAGAAACTATGCTTTTTACCGCCACGGGGTCCTTCGGCATAGTGTTGTTCTTAGTTCTCGCTTCAATTATGTAGTTAAGAAGCAACGCGCCCACCTCGTTGCCTGAAAGGATACGGAAGGAGCCATCCTCCTCCTTAAAAGCAACACCAACGCGGTCGGCGTCGGGGTCGGTGGCGATAAACAGGTCGGGCTTCTTCTCCTCGCAAAGCTTAAGCCCCAGCGAGAGCGCCTCCTTGGTTTCGGGGTTTGGATAGGTGCAGGTAGGGAAGTTTCCGTCAGGCTTCTCCTGCTCCTTTACTATATATACGTCGTTTATGCCGAGCTCCTCGATAATTCTTCTTACCGGCTCGTTACCCGTGCCGTTAAGCGGAGAATAAACTATCGAAATAGGAAACGCCTCGCATACTGTTCCGCTTATCTTGCAGCGAAGCACCTCGTTATAATACTGCTCAATAACAAACTTCGAGATATACTTTATTGAACCGTCCGCTATACCGTCAGCAAAGCTTTTATATTTAATGCCGTCAAAGATATCAACCTTTTGAATGCGGGAGTAAACCGCGCCCGCGTCCTCAGCGGTCATCTGACAGCCGTCAGAGCCGTAAGCTTTGTAGCCGTTATATGTCGCGGGGTTATGGCTCGCTGTTATCATAATGCCCGCTTTTGCTTTAAGCTCGCGCACGGCGAAGGAAAGCATAGGCGTGGGCATAAGCCTGTCGTATATATACGCCGTAACGCCGTTGCCAGCGAGCACCGCCGCGCTCTCCTCAGCGAATTCGCGGCTCATATTTCTTGAGTCATACGAGATAGCCACCGCGCCGCCGCCGTAGCGCTCGTTAACGTAGTCGGCAAGCCCCTGCGTCGCGTGGCGCACGGTGTAGACGTTCATTCTGTCGGTACCGACGCCGAGTATCCCGCGAAGCCCAGCCGTGCCAAAGGTAAGCGACGCGCCGAAGCGGGAGAGTATCTCCACGTCCTTGCCCTCGATTTTTTTAAGCTCGTCCTTCAGGTCTTCTTCCGAAACCTTCTTCTTCCAAAGCTCGTATTCCTTGATATAGTCCATTATCGCTTCTCCTTTGTAAAGGATTTCTTCTAATAAGTAAAAATGTATTATACATAATATATTTTTACAGCCGCGTTGTCAAATATAAAAGCGCGGTTCTTCGCCGCGCTTAAATAAACTATGCTAAATAGTTAGTTCTTACTCTTAATATATTCGTCAATCGCTTTTGCCGCTTGCTTACCAGCGCCCATGGCGAGTATGACCGTCGCCGCGCCCGTTACTGCGTCGCCGCCCGCGAAAACGCCCTCGCGCGAGGTCGCGCCCGTTGCCTCGTCCGCGATTATGCCGCCCCACTTCTGGGTCTCAAGCCCCTTAGTAGTGGACTTTATCAGCGGGTTCGGCGTGGTGCCGATAGCCATAATCACGCAGTCAACGTCTATTGTAAAGTCGCTGCCTGCCTTCGCGACGGGTCTGCGCCTGCCAGAAGCGTCGGGCTCGCCGAGCTCCATTTCAACGCACTTAATACCATTCACGAAACCGTCCTCGCCGCTTGTTAGCTCGGTGGGGTTGTTGAGAAGCTTAAAGATTATGCCCTCCTCCTTCGCGTGCTCGACCTCTTCCTTCCTTGCGGGAAGCTCCGCCTCGCTTCTGCGGTAGACTATGTAAACCTCGTCAGCGCCGAGCCGCTTCGCGCATCGCGCCGCGTCCATAGCGACGTTGCCGCCGCCGACAACCGCCACACGTTTCGTCTTTTGAATAGGCGTGTCGCTTCCGTCGCGGTATGCCTTCATAAGGTTAACGCGGGTCAAAAACTCGTTAGCGGAATACACTCCCTTTAGGTTTTCGCCGGGTATCTTCATAAAGCTCGGAAGTCCCGCGCCCGAGCCGATAAACACCGCCTCGAAGCCCTCTTCAAAAAGCTCGTCTACCGACACAACCTTGCCGATAACCATATTTGTTTCTATTTTTGCGCCGAGCTGCTTTAACGTCTCTATCTCCTTCGCGACAATCGCCTTGGGCAGACGGAACTCGGGTATACCGTACACAAGTACGCCGCCCGCGAGGTGAAGCGCTTCAAAAACCGTTACCTCGTAGCCCTTCTTCGCAAGGTCGCCCGCGCAGGTAAGCCCAGCGGGACCTGCACCTATCACCGCGACCTTATGCCCGTTGCTCTCGGGCTTTACGGGAAGCTCTTTATTATGCTCGTTATGGTAGTCCGCGACAAACCGTTCAAGCCGTCCAATGCCCACGCTTTCGCCCTTTATGCCTCGCACACAGTACTTTTCGCACTGGCTTTCCTGCGGACAAACGCGCCCACAGACGGCGGGAAGCGAGCTTGACTCTGAAATCTTTTGGTATGCGCCCTCGTAGTCCTTTTCGACTATCTTCGCGATAAACGCGGGTATGTCAATTGACACGGGGCAACCGCCCGTGCAGGGCTTGTTCTTGCAGTTAAGACAGCGCGCCGCCTCGTCAAGCGCAGTCTCCTCGGAGTAGCCGAGCGCGACCTCTGAGAAATTCTTGTTTCTTACCTCGGGCAGAGCCGACGGCATAGGGTTCTTATTCGGTGACATATTAGCCATTGTTCTCTACCCCCTTGTAAAGATTGCAGACCCTTTCGTGCGCCTCGCGCTCAAAGGGCTTATATACGCTACCACGCGCCATAGCCTCGTCGAAATCGACAAGGTGTCCGTCAAAATCGGGTCCGTCCACACAGGCAAACTTGGTTTCGCCCCCCACGGTAAGGCGACAGCCGCCGCACATACCCGTGCCGTCAATCATTATCGGGTTCATAGAAACGGTGGTCTTTATACCATACTCTTTCGTCAGCTTACAAACGAACTTCATCATAATAAGCGGACCAATCGCGATTACCTCGTCGTACTTTTCGCCGCTCTCAATGAGCTTTTTAAGCGCGTCGGTAACAAGCCCCTTTTCGCCCGCCGTGCCGTCGTCGGACATAAGGACGTATTTGTCGCTCGCCGCCTCAAACTCCTTTTGAAGGATAACTAAATCCTTGCAACGGAAGCCGACAATAGAGTGAACCTCGGCGCCGTTTTTATGAAGCTTTTTCGCGATAGGATAGGCTATAGCGCACCCTACGCCGCCGCCTATTACGGCGACCTTTTTAAGTCCCTCTATTTCGGAGGGCTTACCAAGCGGACCCGTAAAGTCGCTTATATACTCGCCCTCTTTTTTGTGGTTTAGCTTTTCGGTTGTGGCGCCGACTATCTGAAAGATAATCGTAACCGTGCCGCTTTGCTCGTTGTAATCGGCTATTGTAAGCGGTATGCGCTCCCCCTCGTCGTCTACGCGGAGAATTATAAACTGCCCCGGCTGCGCTTTCTTCGCTATACGCGGCGCTTCGATTTCCATAAGCGTGACGGTTGGATTAAGCACGCTTTTCTTTACTATTTTATACATTCAATTCCCTCACAAACTAATATAAGCTTACCGCTTGTACTTTTTCTATTTTAGATTATGCAGTCGAAATGTCAATATTGTTAATAAATATTTGTAAGTTTTTTTATTTATAGCGCTTCAAGGGCGGTTATTTTAATCAATTTTACTGTTTTAAAGCGGAAAATTATGATATACTTTTTTCAAATGGGGGTGCGGCTATGTATTCAAGGATAACAAGTCTCGGACTCTTCGGACTGGACGGCTATACCGTCACCGTCGAGGCAGACACGAGCAACGGGCTTCCCGCCTTTGACGTGGTGGGGCTCCCCGACGCGTCGGTTAGCGAATCCCGCGATAGGGTACGCTCGGCTATAAAGAATTCGGGCTTCACCTTTCCCGTCAGCCGCATAACGGTAAACCTCGCGCCTGCGGACAAAAAGAAATCGGGTCCCGTCTACGACCTGCCCATAATGCTCGCGCTGTTAAAAGCGTCGGGACAGCTTAACACCGTGACCGACGGCTGCGCCTTTATCGGCGAGCTTTCGCTCGACGGCAAGCTTCGCCATGTTAATGGCGCGCTGCCTATGGCAATAGCGGCGGCGAAGAACGGCGTAAAGAAGCTCTTTGTTCCGCTCGACAACGCGGCGGAGGCGGCGATAGCGCCCGATATTGAAGTTTACGGACTAAGCTCGGTAAAACAGCTTCTCGACTGCCTTTCAGGCGAGGCGCCAATAGAAAAAACTCAGCCGCTTCCCTTTGAAGCAACGCTGTTCGATTCACTTGTTGATTTTGCCGACGTTAAGGGTCAAGCGGTGGCGAGGCGCGCGCTGGAAATTGCGGCGGCGGGAAACCATAATTTGCTCATGATTGGCCCGCCGGGCGCGGGCAAAAGTATGCTTGCGAAGCGGCTTCCGACTATACTGCCGCCGCTCACCTACGCGGAGGCTATAGAAACGACAAAGATATATTCCGTGGCGGGTGCGCTCGAAAAGGGCGGCTCGCTTATAACGAAGCGACCTTTTCGCTCCCCGCACCACACCGTCTCGCCCATAGGTCTTACGGGTGGCGGAACCGTACCGCGTCCGGGCGAGGTTTCGCTTTCCCACAACGGAGTTTTGTTCCTTGACGAGCTACCCGAGTTCAGCCGTCAGGCTATGGAGGTGCTTCGCCAGCCTATCGAGGACGACGTAGTGACTATTTCACGCGTGGCGGGTTCGCTCACCTACCCGTGCTCGGTTATGTTAGTTGCCGCGATGAACCCCTGCCCCTGCGGCAACTTCGGAAGCGGCGTAAAGCAGTGCAGCTGCTCTGAAACGGCGGTGGAACGCTATCTTTCGCGGATAAGCGGTCCGCTTCTTGACAGACTCGACCTCCACGTTGAGGTTACGGCGGTGGACTACGACTCCATCTCAGATAAACAAGCGGGCGAAAGCTCCGCGGAAATTAGAAAGCGCGTCACCGCGGCGCGTGAGATACAGAGAAAACGTTATGAGGGTACAGGCGTGTCCTGCAACGCGAAGCTACAGTCCGCTATGTCGAACGAAGCCTGCCGCCTCACCGAAAAGGGCGAGGCAACCTTAAAAAGGGCATTTGAAAGTCTCGGACTTTCCGCGAGAGCATACGATAAGTTTTTGAAGGTATCCCGCACGATAGCCGACCTTTCAAACGACGAGATAATAGACAGCTTTCATATCTCCGAGGCAATACAGTACAGAACGTTGGATAAAAAGTATTGGAGAAGATAACGAGCTTATAATCATTTTTTGTCTACGCCCTTTATCTACTTATTTTTTAATTTAGCGCAAAGACTGTGTGATATTTGCAGTTCCATTGTGTGTGAGCTGAACTGTTTTTGTCATTCATTTGAATGTCCTCCTTTTAATGCTTTCTTGCAGTTGCCAGACCGCAAAGCTTATTCTAAATCAAAAGGAGTTTCGTTTTCGCCCTATACCTTTAATGTCTTTTGAACACCCAGCCTAGCTGAGGGTTTTCGATTACAAGAAAGACCGCAGAAAACTGCGGTCTTTTCTATCAACTGTCACTACTCAATTGACTTCACATTGTTTTATAGTCTCTCTCCTAATGGCGTTACGCCTTTCGGAGAGCTTTTTTGTTGACTTATTTCTTTTTGGGTGCCTTAGGTGCCGC
>CAYWJF010000028.1:0-21185 GCA_964458545.1 uncultured Oscillospiraceae bacterium
GTCGAGGTGGTAGGACTTGCCGAAGGTTGTCCAGTAGATTTCGCCGCCGACATAGCCGCCCTCGCTCGCCTTCGTCTGCATATCCTCAAGAGATACGGGGTTAAAGTCGATAGAGCAGACCGCCGCGATTAGTATAGCGACTACCGCGATAATAGTAACGAGCTTCTTTGCCTTGCCATCAAGCTTGTCGTTCTTAAGAAGAAGAATGATAAGCGGCAGGAACGCGATAATGGCGACGATAACGCCCATGTTGTTCCAAAGCACGAACTTAAATTTGTTCTTTTCGGAAACGGGGTCCTTGTGGTTTGCCGCCTTCCAAAGCTGGCTTCCAACGACCACGAGTACGAGGTCGGCAACAAGCGCGATAATAAGCGGGGTGGTGATGTCGCTGAAGATTGTGCCGAGGAAGTTCTGGAAAGCTTCCCAGTTGCCGTTAAGGATAAGTATCGCGAGCACCTCAAAGGCGATAGCGCATACCCAGAGTATAGCCGCGCCGATACGGAGCCCCGAAGCGCCGCCCTTGCTCGCCGTCTTTACGGAAGCGGGAGCCTCAGCCTTTTCTACGGGCGTTTCATCAGCTTTTTTTGCGGCGGGCTTTTTTGTAGTTGTCTTTTTTGTTTCAGCCATTTTTATTCTCCTCAATAAATAGTAATAACCTAAAGATAAACATAATATATCAAACTTCGCCTCGTTTTGCAAACTATATATAAAATAAATTCATATAAAAGCTATCACGCGTTAATATCTTTAGCATATACTCAAGGCGAAGAATGGGAGAAGGGAGAAAAGCATGAGCGATTTATATATAATCACGGGCGGCGCGGGGCACCTCGGAAACACGATAACCCGCCAGCTTGTCCGCGACGGAAAACGGGTGCGCGCCTTTGTGCTTCCGAACGAAAGAACCGACGGCGTATTTGACGAGTCGGTTGAAGTAGTACGCGGCGATATACGCAACAAGAACGACCTTGTGCGGCTCTTTGAGGGAACGGCGGGAAAGAACGTATACGTTATACACACCGCGGGGATAGTCACTATCTCCTCGCGCTTCTTACAAAGCGTCTACGACGTGAATGTAACGGGCACAAAGAATGTGGTTGAAGCGTGTGAACAGTACGGCGCAAGGAAGCTTGTCTATATCAGTTCCGTTCACGCCTTGCCCGAAAAGGCTAAGGGCGAGACGATAAGCGAGGTTAAGGAGTTTAACAAGGAAAAGCTCGTTGGGCTTTACGCGCAGACGAAGGCGGAGGCAACGGCGGCGGTGCTCGCGGCGGGAAAGCGCGGGCTTAACGTGTCGGTGGTGCATCCCTCGGGGATTATCGGTCCGAACGATTACGGACACGGGCATATGACCCAGCTGGTTGTCGATTACCTTAACGGCAGACTTACCGCCGCAATAAAGGGTGGCTACGACTTCGTGGACGTGCGCGATGTAGCGGCGGGAACGATAGCGTGTTGCGAAAGGGGCAGAAGCGGCGAATGCTATATCCTCTCCAATCGCTACGTTGAGGTAAAGGAGCTTTTAAATACCGTACACGAGATAACGGGAAAAAGGAAGATAACCGTTTACCTGAAGCTTTGGTTCGTAAAGGCGGTAGCGCCGCTCTGCGAGGGATATTATAAAATGCTTCGCCAAACGCCGCTATTCACGGCATACTCGATATACACCCTCGGCAGCAACTCGCTCTTCTCGCACGCCAAGGCGACGAGGGAGCTTGGCTACAATCCCCGCCCCGTGGAGGAGAGCCTTCGCGATACGGTCAAGTGGCTTGCGGAACAAGGAAGAATTAAGCTTCACGCCGAAACCAAAAAGGAGCGCGCCGCGAGGAAGCCACGAAAGGCGCAGTAGCCGCGTAAAAACAAAGATTAAAACCGACGGAGGTATCTCCGTCGGTTTTTTGAAGCAAGGTGTCACCCGCTTTTAGTTTATTTCGTATAACCTGCCTGTACTCATAGCTGTCTACGCGCCAGCGCTTGTTACCGCGTCCTTAAAGCGCTCAAGCGCCGCGGCTACTCGCCGCCTATATTCGGCATAGTCGTTCTCCGAAAAATTGCCTTTAAAAAAGCTTTCGCGGTATGCCCTCTTTAGGTGCCAGCGTGCCATATACTCTTTCTTATTTATGCTGTATATTAGCGTCGTAGAGCTCTTTAGAATTCCGCTTTTGTCGAAGAGTATCGAATACAGCAAGGGAAAGCGTGACAGCGCGAGGGTAAGCGTTTCTTTCTTTGGCGCGGCAAAGTCCGCCGCCCCGCAAAGCTTAATTATTGCGTCCGCCGACGCTTCTCGCTCGGCTTTTCCGCGCGGAAGGTCGTTTTTGTAATTAAAGCGAAAAGGGGATATCCCGCGCGCCTCTAAAAGCTCGCGCGACTCAAAGGTGCTTTCTATTAGAGCGTGCGCGGTGTCGCTGTCACAGCCGCGCGATTTTGAAACCCTCTCTTGCAGCTCATAGACGAGCGGGTGCGCCGCTTCGTCGAGACAGTAATGTGAAAGAAAACCGAAAAGGTAGGCGCGCTCCATAGCGGTAAGGGCGCCGTCGTCTTTTAAGAGCTTTAGCGGAAGCGAGAGAGTCGCTTCTTCGTGAAAGCGGTCGGCGAGCGTGTATAGACCCTTTTTAGAAACCACGCAGTCGGCGTAGTAGAGAAGGTCAGCGCCCTGTGCGCCTAAGCGATAAAGCCTCGGAAATTGTTCGCATTCCTCACGCCCCGTAAAATTCACGCTCTTTAGCGCGCCGTCCGCGAAAAGCGAATGGGATATCAAATCTGGCATTCCGCCGCCTCCTTAAAGAATATGCCCGACAGCTTTTGTCGGGCATAGCTTGTTTAATAACCTAAGTAGCAAAGGTTCATATCAACGTAGCCGTTAATTCCGTTTACGCTTCCCTTTGAGGAGTACTGCCATATATCGTACCGCCGCGCGTAGCTTGCTTTGTCTGTATAGTGCGCGAGCCATATTACATAGCTTTCAAGCTCCGAGGCGTAGAGATAGCTTTCAAAATAGTTCTTGTTTGCGTAAACGCCGGGGGTGTAGCCCGCCGAGCGTATAGTTTCGCAGAACGCCCTCGTTACCTTTGTTCTCTGAGAGGCGGTAAGGTTGTTCGCGCGCCCCGAGGAGCTGCCCGAGTATTCCACGTCTATTACTATCGGGTAGCTTATGTTGTAGCCCTGAACGTACTGCAGGCACATACTTGCCTCTTCTACCGCTTCCGCCTCGGTTATTGCCTGCGTGAAGAAGTAAACGCCCACCTTAAGACCCGCCGCGCTCGCGCCCTGTACATGCGAGCGGTACTCGTTGTCGAGTACAAGCTTTCCGCTCGAATAGCCGCGGAAGCCGAGCCGCACAAAGACGAAATCTATACCGCTCGCCTTTACCTTTGCCCAGTCTACGTTCTCCTGCCATGTAGAAACGTCTATTCCGAGGTTTCCGTTAGAGCCGCCGCCGCGCGCGCCGTCGCTGTCGAAGTAGTAGTTAGCGCCGTTGATTATCTGCCAGCCCGTAACCTTGTTGCCGTTTTTATCGTAGTAATAGGTTTTGCCGTTCAGCGTCTGCCAGCCATAGTAGGTGGTGACGCTCTCGCTCTTTACCGTTACCTGCGGCACCGCCGTAAACTGATATACAGGGTTTCCGCTCGCGTCCTTGACGGGCACGCCGCTCGCTATAACCTCAAGCAGCACATTCGTCGGCGAGGGCTCTGGAGCGGGCTCTGGTTCGGGCTCGGGTTCAGGCTCTGGTGTAACGGCGGGGTCAACCGCCGCGCCTTCCTCTTCCGCGCCGCCTGCGTCTATGCGCCACGCCTCGGTAATGTAGCCGTCCGCGTCAAGCGTGACCCAAACGGTGCTTGCCGAGCCGTTCGCAAAGTTTATGTAATTCTTTCCGTCCGCACCCACGGTAACTACAGGCTTGTATTTTACCACCTGTACGCCGTTTGCGTCGAGCAGAGGCGTTTCGGTGTTCTTGGTATCGGTCTTTGTTGAGGATTCAACATACTCCACCGTGTTCGCAACTGCCGGGCGGGTGGTGTTTGCGCCCGTGTTGCCGCCGCTGTTGTACTTAGCGTCGTCCTCCGCCGCGTTTATATCCTTTTCGCTTACAACAAGCTTAGAAACGTCCTTTTTAACGTAGGTCACCTTCGGCTCCACCGCCGCGACGGTGGTTATCGTCTTTGCAAGAACGCCCGCCACCGCTTGAAGCGCCACATTGTAGCTTCCGTCGGAGATATCGCTTATGTATACCGTGCCGTCCATATCGTCGTCCACCGCCGTAATTACGTTGGACGAGCTGTTCTTCGGCGAAATTTTGAACTCGAAGGGAACGCCCGTAACAACCTCGTCCTTTTCGTTAAGAACGGTTATTGAAAGGTCCAGCTCAACGGAAAGCACCTTTAGCTTTAATTCGCCCATACTTACCGTAGCCGCCGTGCGCCGCATGGCGGGGTCGTAGTTTATTACCGTGTAGCTTGTACCGTCCTCCGCCTTCGTTACTCCCACGCCGCAAAGGCTTAGCGCCGAAAGCGAATAGCTGACGATTAGCGCAAGCACAAGCACCGCCGAAACGCCGTATTCGAATATCCGCTTGCGGTTATTCTTTATCGTCTGCGGCAGTCTTTTAAAGAAAGCACCAAGTCTATTTAGGTATTCTTTTATCTTAATTTTAAACTCCATAATTCTCCGTCCGTGTCGATTTATGAATGTCGGTTTTAAATACAGTTACTCATTTTTATAAAGATACAGCTTAATTATACAACAAAGAGTATAAAAGTGCAACAATTAAAGGCTTCGTAAAACACGAAGCCTTTAATAGATACTATATTAAGCTGTATTTGAGAACTAAACGCTAACTCAGACCTTGTCCGCGAACATCGAGATGAACACGCCCGCCGCGACAGCCGAGCCGATAACGCCAGAGACGTTCGGACCCATAGCGTGCATAAGCAGGTAGTTGTTCGGGTTCTCCTTAAGACCTACGGTCTGGGAAACGCGCGCCGCCATAGGTACGGCGGAAACGCCTGCCGAGCCGATAAGGGGGTTAACCTTGCCGCCCGTGAAGAGGTACATAAGCTTTCCGAAGAGAACGCCGCCCGCGGTGGAGATGCAGAAGGCGACGAGACCCATAAGGATAATCTTAAGGGTGCTGCCCGAAAGGAAATTCTCCGCTGTGGCTGTCGCGCCGACGGTAACGCCGAGGAATATTGTTATAATGTTCATAAGCTCGTTGGAGGCGGTCTTTACAAGACGGTCGGCAACGCCGCTTTCCTTAAGCAGGTTTCCGAGCATAAGGCAACCGACAAGGGAAGCCGCGTCGGGAACGATAAGGGAAACAACAAGGGTAACGACAATCGGGAAAACAATCTTCTCGGTCTTGGATACGGGGCGGAGCTGGTCCATAACGACCGCTCTTTCCTTCTTGGTGGTAAGCGCTTTCATTATAGGCGGTTGGATGAACGGAACGAGCGCCATATAAGAGTACGCCGCCACCGCGATAGCGGGGAGAAGATGAGGCGCGAGAGTTTTTGTTACGAAGATGGCGGTAGGTCCGTCCGCGCCGCCGATTATACCTATTGAGCTTGCCTCAAGCGCGTTGAAGCCGAGCGCTATGCTTCCCGCGAAGGTCGCGAAGATGCCGAGCTGTGCCGCCGCGCCGAGGAAGAGGGTCTTCGGATTAGCTATAAGCGGCGAGAAGTCGGTCATAGCGCCGATACCGAGGAAGATGAGCGGCGGGTAGATACCGAGCTTTACGCCGAGGTAAAGGATATCGAGGAGTCCGCCGTCGTGGAGCACCGCGCCGTAGTCAATATTCGCGCCGTTGAAGAGCTCCATATGCATCATCGCCGCGCCGGGAAGGTTGGTAAGCAACATACCGAAGGCAATAGGTACAAGCAGCAGCGGCTCAAACTTCTTGACGATAGCGAGATAGAAAAGCACCATTACTATGGCGTACATAACGAGCGAGCGCCAGTCGGCGTTAGCGATAATGCGCGCGACGCCCGTGTTGCCGAGAAAGTTTTGTATTGTTTCTAACATTCTTTTCTACCCCCTATTCGACCGTAAAGAGCTTAGCGCCCTTTTTAACGTGGTCGCCCGCGCTCACAAGGAACTTGACCGTTCCCGCCTCAGGCGAGAAAATCTGGTTCATCGTGCCGCTTTCGGTTACGGCGGTAATGACCGCGTCGCCGACCTTGACGGAGGTGACGGAGGAAACGCTCTCTATTGTGGCGGCGAAGGGTGCGACAACCGTCTTAACGGCGGAGGTCGGCTTCTTTCCGCGGAAGATACGCTCCATAATAGAAAGACAGATGAAAATAACAGCAAGTACCGAGAAAACAATCAGTACGCCCACGAGGCAGGTGACGCCCACATCAGCGGCTGTAAAGTTGTTTACGTCGGCGGTGGAAAGGGTAACCGGCATAAAAATTCACTTCCTTAAAAAAACCGCCCTTTCATAGGACGGATACTTAATACCGAAATCATATTAATGATACATTAGAGTAGGTAAGAAAGTCAACAGAAATAGCTGGAAATAAAAAGTTTTATTTTATTTGACAAAAACCCTTGATATAGGACAAAAAATATAATATAATACTAACAATTTGGGCGTTACTTTGTAATCCGCAACGCCAATAAATGGGAAAAGAGGAGCAAGCTATGTTAAAAAAAGACGGCATCTATGACGCGCCGGCGCAGCTCGGCTGGGGTAAAACCATTATTCTCGGCATACAGCACATATTCGCAATGTTTGGCGCAACGGTATTGGTTCCGATTCTCACAGGCTTAAGTGTTCAAGTAACTCTTATCTGTGCAGGTGTCGGAACTCTTTTATTTCACCTGATAACCAAGAGAAAGGTGCCCGCCTTCCTTGGCTCGTCCTTCGCGTTCCTCGCGGGCTACGGCGCGATAACCGCGTTTTCCGACGGTAAGTTCGCCACAATGGAGATAGGCGAAAAGCTTCAGTACGCGGGCGGCGGCATTATCTGCGCGGGCGCGGTCTACCTCGTAATGGCGGGACTTATTAAATGGATAGGCATTAAAAAGATACTCCGCTTTATACCTCCCGTCGTAACGGGACCCATTATTGTTCTTATCGGTCTTAACCTTGCGGGCACGGCGGTAAGCAACGCGAGCACAAACTGGTTCCTCGCGGTAGTTGCCATTTTAACGGTTGTTATCTGCAACATCTGGGGCAAAAAGATGGTGAAGATTATCCCCATACTTATGGGTATACTCGTTCCCTACGCTATTGCGCTTATCTGCACGGGGCTTTCCTCTTGGGTTATTCCCGCTGACGCGGCGGGCGGCTTCGCGGGCTTTATACGCAGCTGCGCGATAGATTTCAGCGGTCTTGCCGGCGAAAAGATAGTCGGTATCCCGCCCTTCGCGCTTCCGAAGTTTGATATCAGCGCCATACTCATTATGGTTCCGATTTCCCTCGCCACAATGATGGAGCATATCGGTGACATCAGCGCTATCAGCGCGACGACGGGCAAAAACTTCACCGAGGACCCGGGTCTTCACAGAACCCTTCTCGGAGACGGTATCGCGACAATGCTCGCGGGCGCGGTAGGAGGCCCTGCGAACACCACCTACGGTGAAAACACAAGCGTACTTACCCTTACTAAGGTTTATGACCCGAAGGTAGTAAGAATAGCCGCTATCGGCGCTATTATCCTCTCCCTTTCGCCCATCTTTGACGGCGTGGTAAACTCTATACCCGCGGCGATAGTCGGCGGCGTATCCTTCGTCCTTTACGGAATGATTTCCGCGGTCGGTGTACGCAATATGGTTGAAAACAAGATTGACCTTACGAAATCCCGCAATCTTCTTATTACCGCGGTTATCCTCGTAAGCGGTCTTGGGTTCCAGACCTACCCCATCTCCTTCTCCATCGGCAGCGCGAACTTCCAGTTCGGCGGACTTGCCTGCGCGGCAATCTTCGGAATTCTTCTTAACGCAATACTTCCCCTTAAGGAGAACGACTATGACGAGACTCAGGCTCCCGACACCTCTATGACGGTAACAGAAAGAGCAGCGGAAGAGACAGCGAAATAAACGGAAACAAAGGTATTGTTAACAGGACGGCGAAAGCCGTCCTGTTTTTATGCGGCGAAGCGGTATATTGTCCGTCTCAGACACAAAAGCCCCCCGTAACGATTGTCCGCGAGCGGTTCATATGCTATACTCTTATTGATTTTAAAACTCCCTTATTCGGCAATTAATAGGATAAGTATGAGGCGAAGAGAAATGCTTTCACGGCTGATAAAAGAGGAAAAGAAGCAGTACAGAATAGAAAGCCCGCTACTGCTCTTATTTTCTATGCCCTTTATTGTCTGGCAGATGGGTGTGCTTTTCTTTTCGGGAACCTCAATGTAGCTTTTCGGACGTACGCCTATTCCCGTGGAGCAGGACGTTACCGTCGCGGTTATTGCGGCTGGCTATCTTGTGTCAATATTTGCGCTTTGTCTCTTTCCGCGCAAGGCGGTCTTAATGGAGCGGATATTGTTGCCGTTTGCGCTGTTATCAACGGTTTTAATGCTTTTTCCCTTCTCGGCGCGGCTTCTCTCCCTGCTTTCTTATATTTCTGTTTTCTGTTGCGTCTTTTCAATAGGCGCTATGCTTTCCGTAGCGTCGCAGCATTTTACCGTGGAAACTACATGGCGGGACGGAATAATAAGTATGACCGGCGGAGGCGTGATGATTGCCGTGCTTCAAAACGACCTGTTTAGAGTAAGCTTTACCGCCTTTACGGTTTTTTCAATACTTCTTATCGCGGCGGAAACGCTGTTCTTCTTTGCTATACCTTTAAAAATTACAGCAAGATACGTTTCCCGCGAAGACGGTGCAAAGATGCCCGCCATTCTGTTTATCGGCATATGGCTTGTAATTGGTTTTTCAACCCTCTTGATATGCTTCGCGTCTTCCTATGCTGAAAGTGTGGAAAACGGTGTAAGCGCGCTGTACCTTTCGGCGGCGGTTATGGCGGTGCTGCTGTACTTCATAAGAAAACGGCGGGGCGCTGAAACGGTAAGAATCTTCGGAGTTTTCTTTTCGGTTGCAATCTTCGGCTTTGTGCTGGCTTATCTTTCGCTTCAGCTTCCTGCTTTAAGGATACCCGCGTGTATTTGTATGGGCTTTGTGGTTGTTCTTGCTAATCTATGGACCTTCTTTTCGGCGGTGGCGTTTAGGGTACACCCTATTGGCTGGATAGGTGCGCTCGGCGCGGCGACGGGTCTTGTACTCGCTATGCTTCACTCGGGCATTCTTGAGCTTCTGCGTGATAATCTCTCTTTGTTATATGGACTATACGCGGCGTTTTCGGTGGCGCTGTTAATTATCTATTACTATCTCGAGCCCTACTTTACCCGCGCGTGGGTAAGGCTTCAAGACGAGAGGAAGGCTGGCGGCGTTCGAAAGAAAAAGTACAGCGCAGCAAGCTTCGCTCGACTTTCCGAGCAGGAGGGGATACTCGCCAAGCTTATCTTGGACGGCTATTCTGAAACTGCCGCCGCGAGCAGGATGAATATTACGCTAAACACGCAAAAGGGCTACAGAAAAAACCTTTACTCAAAGCTGGGGATTCACACTAAGCGCGAACTATTCGAGCTCGCAAACAGGAAGGACTCGCGGTGAGAAATCCCGCCCGTTTCGGGCGTGGGCGCTTTTTTGAACCCGATATATAATTAAAGCATCGGCGGCGGCAGTCGCGCGGTGCTTTTATTTGCCGCCGTGAAAGTTAAACCGTGAAGGGAGAGAAAAAATTGAAAAAACTAACGGCGGTGTTTCTTGCGCTTATTCTTATCACCTGTTTAGCCGCTTGCGTCGGTAAAACACCCGAGTCAGGTGGCGGTGGCGGTTCGTCGAGCGCGGGCAAGGAAGAAACAAAGATAGAGAACAAGATAGATTTATCTGTTGATAAAACGGTATATGAGAAGGAAGAACGCATAGAGGTAACGCTCGATTTTTCCAAGCTAAATCAGGACTCGGCGGTAATAGCGATAGTACAAAGCAATACGCCGCACGGTGCCTCTGAGTCGATTCGCGAGGAGGGCGCTAACGAGGAGTACCGATACCTTTCCGATTTCAGCGAGCTTCCGTTTTATATGTGGGCGCCAAACAAGGACGGTGTGTTCGATATCCGAGTGTTTTCGGCAGAGGAGGGCGGAAAGGAGCTCGGCTGTGTCTCCTTCGCTGTGGGAAGCGCTGTGCTGCCAACAGAGGACACGACAACGCCGCAAGACCCGCCAACCGACGGCAAAGCGGTAAAAAAAGCTTTCTTTAACCCGCCGAAGGCTATCTATATGGACGTGACCGAGGGCGGCAGCAGAACCTCTTCGGGTAGCTATTCCTTTGCGCTGTTGGACGGAAACTACTCATACACCTTAAACAGCGACGGCGTTTTCTTTCATACCAGCGCCGAGACAAGGACGCACTACTGTCCTTACGGTGACGGCTGGGCGATAGATAACAGCGACGGCTGCGAATACGGCGGGGTTCCCGACGAGGAGCTGATATATGAGCTTTGCGCATATCTCGACACCTTCTATGAGGATGCCGAGTCGTATAGCTACGCGAATAACATAGCGAAGTACTATGTTGGAACTGAAACTGTAGCCTACCGAGACTGTTATGTTTATGAGATTAAGGACGACGGTTACGGCGTATATAAGAAATTTTGGGTTGACCCAGAAAACGGCGCGACTCTTAAATATATTGAGCGCGAGGGAGACGAAACCGTCTATGAATTTGAGGTAACGCAGTATAACCTTCTTGGTCCCGTGTGGTCCAGTACGCTTCGTCCTGACTATGCTTCGTCTATGCAGACGTTATTTTAGCGAACAGGATAAAACAGAAACGAGCGCACCGCAAGGTGCGCTCGTTTTATTGCTACTTCTTTTCCAGCTCCTTAATGCGCTTCTCCATTCTGTGAAGCTCCTTTTCAAGCCGTGAAAGCTCGTTAGCGATAGGGTCGGGAATGTTAATCTGGTCGAGCGTCTCGCATACGCGCTCGTTCGCTATCTTAACGACGCGGGCGGGTACGCCCACCGCCGTGGCGTGGTCGGGAATGTCGGAAAGCACTACAGCGCCCGCCGCCACCTTCGAGTGGCTGCCTATTTTAACGGGACCGAGTACCTTCGCGCCCGCGCCTATCATTACGTCGTCGCCGAGGGTTGGGTGGCGCTTGCCCGTGTCCTTGCCGGTACCGCCGAGGGTAACCGCCTGATATATAGTGCAGTTTTCGCCAATCTCGGTCGTTTCGCCTATTACCACCGCCGCGCCGTGGTCGATAAAGAAGCCTCTTCCTATCTTCGCGCCCGGGTGTATTTCAATACCCGTAAAAAAGCGGGAGTTCTGCGAGATAAGCCGCGCTATAAAGTAGAGCTTAATTTTATAGAAGAAATGGGCTATTCGGTAATCGAAGATTGCGTGAAAGCCCGAATAAAGAAGCACCGCCTCGGCGTAGCTCCTGCAAGCGGGGTCGCGTTTTTTTACCGCGCGAAGGTCGTCTAATATCTTCACCCTGTCACCTCCGAGAAAAGCCCCTCAGCCGAAATGTACCGCTCGCCTGTATCGGGAAGTAGTGCCACTATAATCTTGTCTTTGTTTTCTGGCAGCTTCGCAAGCTCTGCCGCCGCGAATACCGCCGCGCCGCTCGTTATCCCCACAAGTATACCGTCCGTTTTGGGGAGAAGTCGCGTGGTGCTATATGCGTCCTCGTTGCTCACGGCTATTACGCCGTCCACTACAGACGGGTTGTAGTTTGCGGGAACAAAATTCGCGCCTATGCCCTGCAGCTTATGCGCTCCCGCCGTACCCTTGGATATTAGCGGCGAAGAAGCGGGCTCTACCGCGTAAACCTTAATTTCGGGGTTCTTAGCTTTTAGGTATTCAGCTGTGCCCGATACCGTGCCGCCCGTGCCCGCGCCCGCGACAAAGATGTCTATTCTGCCGTCGGTGTCGGCGTATATTTCGGGTCCCGTAGTTTCGCGGTGCGCCGCGGGGTTCGCGGGGTTGTCGAACTGGCTCGGTATATAGGCGCTCGGGTAGCTTTTAGCAAGCTCCTCCGCCTTTTCTATCGCGCCTCGCATTCCGTCCGCGCCTTTAGTTAGCACTATCTCCGCGCCGTAAGCGGAAAGCAGTTTTCTTCTTTCGACGCTCATAGTTTCGGGCATTGTTAGAATAACCCTGTATCCGCGCGTCGCGGCTATGGCGGCAAGCCCAATGCCCGTATTGCCGCTTGTCGGCTCGATAATTACCGTGTCCTTCTTTATCAGCCCGCGCCGCTCCCCGTCGGTTATAAGGTAAAGCGCCGTGCGGTCCTTTACGCTCGAAGCGGGGTTAAAATACTCAAGCTTCGCAAGCACGGGGGTAAGAAGACCCTGTTTTTTACTGTAGTTTGTGAGCTTCATTAGGGGGGTTTTCCCCACAAGCTCGGTTATGTCGTTATATATTTTCATTAAGCCTTTTGCCGCCTTGTCAACGCAGCTTTCCCTCGACCGCCTTTAGGTCCTCAAGCTGCCCGATATCGACAAAGCACTCCTCCTCTATTTTGTAAACATTAACGCGAAGACCGTCACGGCGACATCGCTCGATAGTCTCGGTAATAGGGGTGAAGGTATCGTTGGGTATAAGCTCTATAAATTCGGGCGAAACGATATAGAAGCCGGTGTTCGTAAGGTACTCGAACGCGGGTTTTTCTTTTAGCGCCGTCATAGCGCCCGTTTTGTCCGTTTCAACAACCCCGTAGGGTATCTCTATTCGCTTCTTCGCGCAGACCATTGTTACCGCGCTTTTTGTGTCGAGGTGGCTTTTAAGTATCTTCGAGTAGTCCGCCTCGATTACCGAATCGCAGTTGGTAACGAAGACAGGCTCGCGGAATTTGCCCTTAAAGAAGCTAAGTCCCCCGCCCGTGCCGAGCGGCTTTGTTTCGTCCACAAAGCTTATCTCCACGTCGGTTTCGGAGAAGTAGGATTTTATAAGGTTCTTCTTATGGTTGACGACAAGGGTGAAGCTGTCGCAGCCGAACTTTTTGAAGCGGTTGAGGATATGCTCGGTTATCGTTATGCTTCCGACGGGGATAAGCGGCTTGGGAAGTATTTCGGTGTAGGGGTAAAGCCGCGTGCCGAGCCCGCCCGCCATCATTATAACGGGGGCGTGTATTGCGCTGCGCTCGCGCTGAACGGTGAAGTCGCGGAAAACAAGGGCGTGAATAAGTCCGTCCTCGTCCACCATTGGGCAGCAGCCTATATCCATCTCTTCAACAAGCCTTCTCGCCGCGCCCTCGTGAAAGCCCTCTACGCGCACCGGGTTTTTGGTAGCCGCCGACGAGACGTTAGCGTTAAGGTCGCGGCCTTCCAGCATATAGCGGCGTATATCTCCGTCGGTAATGACCGCCTCAAGACGATATTCGGGCGCGACAAAGAGGATACGGTGACCTGTCGCTTGAAGCTTCTTCATAGCGTCAGCCACGGTAGCGCCGCTTTCAATTATGAATTCCTCGTACTTCATAAAAGCCGTCCTTTCGGATTTATTTTACGATGTCCTTTATTTCGGACACTACCCGCTTAACGTCGGCGTCCGAAAGGTTTGTGCTACACGGCACATTCACCACGTTATCGTGGTAGAAAACAGCCTTTTCTATTCTGTACGCGCGGCAGTCCTTGTAGGGCTTAAGGTTGTGCATTAGCTCCCATATAGGACGGGTTTGGATACCGCGCTTTTCAAGCTCCGCGATAATCAAATCACGCTTGCCGTTCGAAAGGTAGCTGTAGAACCAGTGGTTAGTGACAATATCCGTTCGGAACGGAAGCAGCGGTAAACCCTCCTTCTGGTACAGCTCGTAGTTGTGCTTTTTCTTAATGATAAAATTATTTAGCTGTTCAAGCTGGGCTATGCCGAGCGCCGCTTGAATATTCGTAAGGCGGTAGTTGTAGCCGACCTCGTCGTGTACGAAGCGTAGCGCGTCATTCTTCGACTGGGTGGAAAGGTAGCGCATATGCTCAAGCTTTGCCTTGTCGCGCGCGACTATCATTCCGCCGCCGCCCGTGGTAATAATCTTATTGCCGTTAAAGGAGAAAACGCCTATCTCGCCTACGGTGCCCGCGTGCTTTCCCTTATATCGACCCTCAAGGAAGCTGGAGCCGAGCGCTTCGCAGGCGTCCTCAATAAGGAAGAGGTTAAACTCTTCAGCTATATCCATTAGGCTTTCCATATCCGCGAGGTTGCCGAAAACGTGCACGACCATAAGCGCGCGCACCCGCTTCTTCGATTTCTTCTCGTAAAGCGCGCCGTTCTTCATACGGCATTCCTTCTCGCAGTACTCGCGCACCTTAGCGGGGTCAATGCAAAGGGTATCGTCGCAGTCCATAAAGACGGGGGTTGCGTTCGAGTAGAAGATAGGGTTGGTCGTCGCGATAAAGGTAAGGTCTGGGGTAATAACTATCTCGCCGGGCTGAATGCCCGCTTCGAGCAGCGCGAGATGGAGTCCCGCCGTGCCGCTTTGGCAGGCGACCGCGCCGTCCACGCCGACAAATTCAGCTATTCCCTTTTCAAATTCCGAAATATACGGACCGCCCGTGGAGACCCACTCCGACTTAATAGCGACGGTCATGTATTCAAGCTCCTTGCCCTTTAAGTTGGGCACAGAAAGCGGTATAAACTTCTTTTTGGCTTCTGCCATAAGGGTCACTTCCTTAGATGTTGTAGATGTTTGTCTTGTAGGATGAAAGGTTTCCCTTTATCCACTCTATCGTTTCGGCAAGCCCCGCCTTGAGGTCGTACTTCGGCGCCCAATCGGTAAGCGAGCGTATCTTTCGGTTGTCACCTAAAAGACGGTTGACCTCGCTCTTTTCTGGGCGAAGGCGTTGCTCGTCGCAGATAATTTTAGCGTTCGGGTTAATCTGGGCGATAAGCTCGCTCGCAAGCTCGCCTATAGAGATTTCTACGCCTGTTGCTATGTTGACCTCCTCGCCTATCGCGCGTTCGCACGCCGCGAGCGCCATAAAGCCCGCCGCGGTGTCCTTGACATAGTTGAAATCGCGCGTTGGGGTGAGCGAGCCGAGCTTTATCTCCTCTTTTCCCGCGAGAAGCTGGGAGATAATAGTGGGTATAACGGCGCGCGCGGACTGGCGCGGACCATAGGTGTTAAAGGGGCGAACTATCGTTACAGGGGTTTTAAAAGAGCGGTAGAAGCTTTCAGCTATCCTGTCCGCGCCTATCTTGGTAGCGGAGTAGGGCGATTGTCCTTGATATGGGTGCTTCTCGTCTATCGGCACATACTGCGCCGTGCCGTAAACCTCGCTTGTGGAGGTGACGAGCACCCGCTTGGTTTCAAGAGCGTTCGCCGCTTGAAGAACATTAAGCGTTCCCTTGATATTTGTATCGACGTAGCTATCGGGCGAATGGTAGCTAAAGGGTATGGCGATAAGGGCGGCGAGGTGGAAGACGGTGTCTATCCCCTTCATAGCCTCGCGCACGCCGTTCGGGTCGCGGATGTCGCCGCTGAAAACGTCAATCTGGTTCTTTATTTCGTCAGGCAGACTGTCAAGCCAGCCCCAAGAGTTAAAGGAGTTATAGTAGCAAAAGGCGCGTACCGTCTTGCCCGCCTTCACAAGCTCCTCGGTAAGGTGGCTTCCGATAAAGCCGTCGGCGCCCGTAACAAGTACTTTTTCGTTCATTTAAAACACCTCAAAAATTATAAGTGTACACTTTATAATAATATAAAATACATTGAATTACAATAAAAACATTGAGAGACGCCGCTTTTGGTGGTATTATTAAAATGATTTAATATGGGCGCTTATACCGAAAGAAATGGAGAAAGCCTATGTCAGACAAACCGACTGTTGCTGTTGTGACGGGAACGAGAGCCGAGTTCGGACTGCTCTACCCCGTAATAAAAAGAATAACCGAGGACGACGCGCTTTCACTTTCCTTAATTGTCACGGGCTCGCACCTTTGCTCTGCGCTCGGCGAAACGGTAAAGGAGATAGAGAAGGCGGCTGCGCCAATAGCGAAGCGAATAGATATCCTTCCAGACGGCGAAGCCACCCCCGCGACCGAGGCGGCGGCGATTGCGCTACGCGAGTTTTCGCGCTATTTTAAAGAGGCGAAGCCCGATATAGTGCTTGTGCTCGGCGACCGCTACGAAATCTTCGCGGCGAGCGCGGCGGCGGCAATGTGCGACATACCGCTCGCCCATATTAGCGGCGGCGAAACGACCGAGGGCGCGAAGGACGAGTTCTTCCGCCACTGTATAACCAAGATGAGTACACTGCACTTCGCGGCGACGGAAAGCTACCGCAAGCGGATAATCCAGCTCGGCGAGCAGCCCGAAAACGTATACTTCGCGGGTTCGCTCGGCGCGGAAAATATTATGACATTGCCCGTTATTCCGAAAAAGGAGCTTTCGGAGGATATAGGCTTTGACGTGGACCGCGAGTTTCTTCTTTGCACCTACCACCCTGAAACCCTTTGCGGCATAGAGCCGAGAGCTGGCGCGAGAGAGCTTCTCGCCGCGATAAACGCGGTAGGTCTGCCCGTGCTTTTCACGGCGGCGAACGCCGACGACGGCGGAGCCGAGATAAACGAGGAGATAAGAAGCTACTGCGAAAAGAGCGAGAAAGCGAAGCTTGTCAACAGTCTCGGTGTGGTGCGGTACCTTTCGGTTATGCGCTACTGCCGCGCGGTGGTCGGCAATTCCTCAAGCGCGATTGTGGAAAGCCCGACTTTAAAGAAGCCCGCTGTTAATATAGGCGAGCGGCAGACGGGCAGAATAAAGGGAGAGAACAATATCGATTGCGCCACCGAGCGAGGCGCGATAGAAAAGGCAATAAGAAAAGCGGCTTCAACAGAATTTCAAAAGAGTGTTGAAGATATGGTCAGTCCCTTCGGAAAGGGCGGCGCGAGCGAGGTTATCTTTGGCGCGATTAAAGAGCGGCTTTCGACGCTTACAACAAAAAAGACATTCTACGATATTGATTTCGAGGTGAAATAAATGAAGGGTTTAGTTGTCGGCTTGGGCTCTATGGGAAAGCGGAGAATACGTCTTATGAAGGGCTTTTTCAAGGACGTTGAGCTTTGCGGCGTGGATTCTAACGAGGCGCGGCGCGCGGAGGCGTGCGGGCTTTTCTCTATCGAGTGTTATTCCTCAATTGAGGAGGCGGTAAAGGCGTTTTCGCCCGAAACGGCGTTCGTCTGCACAAGCCCCCTTTCCCACGCGGCGATAATCCGAGAGCTTTTGTCCTATTCGCTAAACGTGTTTACCGAAATTAACCTTGTAAACGACGGCTACGAGGAAAACGTAAGGACGGCGAAGGAGAAGGGTGTTGCGCTCTTTCTTTCCTCCACCCCGCTTTACCGCCGCGAGACGCAGTTTATAGAAAAAGCGGTAAAGGAAACGAGCGGCGCGCTATGCTACCGCTACCACGTCGGTCAGTATCTTCCAGACTGGCACCCGTGGGAGAACTACAAGGACTTCTTCGTAGGTGATAAGCGCACTAACGGTTGCCGCGAGATATTTGCTATAGAGCTTCCGTGGCTGGAGAGCGCTTTCGGAAAGGTTATAAAGACTGAAAGCGTTTCACTTAAGCAGACAAGCCTTTCTATAGATTACCCCGACAGCTACCTTGTCACCCTCACCCACGAGAGCGGCGTTATCGGACAGCTTGCCGTAAACGTCGTTTCCCGCAAGGCGATACGCGACCTTGAGGTGATAGGAGAAAAACTTTACCTTAAATGGAACGGCACGCCGAAGGGACTTTTCGTTTACGATTTCGACAAGAAGGAAGACCGATATATCGACACCTACGAGAGCGTGACTAAAGATAGCCGCTACGCCGAAAATATAATCGAAAACGCCTATGTAGACGAGCTCGCGGCGTTCTTCGATACCCTTTCGGGTAAGGACGCGCGCCGACACAGCTTTGAAAATGACGCGAGAATGCTCAGCGTAATCGACGAAATCGAGGGGGCGGCGAAATGAAGATACTCTTTTGCGGACTCGGCTCGATAGGCTCGCGCCACATAAAGAACCTTTCGGCGGTGCTGAATGAAAGAAGGATAGACTTTACGATAGACGCGGTGCGCTCAACGGACCGTCCGCTAAGGGACGGCGTAGAGCCGCTGCTTTCAAAAACCTATAAAAGCTTAGAGGATATCGACGGCGAATACGACGTAGCCTTCGTCACAAACCCCACGGCTCTTCACGAGAACACCGTTAAGGCGCTTTCCCCCGTCGCGCGGGATATGTTTATAGAAAAGCCCGTTTTCTGCGACACGACGGCGGATATATCCACGCTCGGGCTTAATGAGGACGGCGTTAACTATGTGGCGTGCCCGCTTCGGCACACGCCCGTAATAAAGCGGCTTCATGAATACTGCGAAAAGGAGAAGCCCGTCGCGGCGAGGGCGATATGTTCGTCCTATCTTCCCGAATGGCGTAAGGGCACCGATTACCGCGAGTGCTATAGCGCTAAAAAGGAGCTTGGCGGCGGCGTGGTGCTTGACCTTATCCACGAGTGGGACTATCTTTCGTGGCTGCTCGGTTTTCCTGAAAAGGTAAGTATGCTTTCGGGTAAGCGCTCGGAGCTTGAAATAACGAGCGACGACATAGCGGTTTATGCCGCCGATTTCGGAAAGACTCTTCTTACGCTTCAGCTTGACTATATAGGCGCTGTGCCTCAGCGCAGTTGCGAGCTTTTCTTTGACGGCGAGGTGGTTAAGGGCGATATCCTGAACCACGCGGTGCTGTTTTTAAAGAAGGGCGCGGTGGAGGAGTATCCCGCCGAGGACTTTTACGTTAACGAGATGAACTACTTTGTTGACTGCGTTTTGGAGCGCAAGCACGATAATATGAACACCGTCGAGAACGCCCTTCGCGTCCTTCGCACGGCGACGGAGGAATAGTATGAATATACTTGTCACAATCTGCGCCCGAGCGGGCTCGAAGGGCGTAAAGTCAAAGAATATGCGTGACTATCTCGGTGTGCCGATATGCTGGTATACCGTTTCAGGCTATATGCTCTTTTTAGAGAGATTCGGAAAAGCGCTCGGTGAATTCACCCTTGCTTGCAACACCGACGCAGAGGAGCTCTTTTCTCAGCTTGACAAAACGAAGGTGGAGTACCTTCGCGTGCCGAGAAAGGCGGAGCTTGCGACCGACACCGCCTCTAAGATAGACGTTATACGCGACACCCTTCGCGAGGCGGAGAAGGCGACGGGCAAGAAATACGACATAGTTGTGGATATGGACCTCACAAGTCCCCTTAGGCGGGTAGAGGATATAAAGAATATAATCGCGACCCTTCAAAGCAACCCCGAAGCGGAGGTGGCGCTTTCCGTTACCGAGGCACGGCGCAACCCCTACTTTAACCAGCTTGTAACGGGCGAGAACGGCTTCCTTCGCACGGCGATAGTCAGCGACTTTGTCGCGCGCCAGCAAGCGCCCGAGGTTTTCGACGCTAACGCCTCGCTCTATGCCTACCGCCCCGGCTTCCTGCTCGGCACAAACACAATAATAAACAAGGCGAAGCTCGTCGGTTCCGTTATGCCCGATACCGCCGTGCTCGACATAGACAGCGAGCGGGACTTTGAGCTTATCTCCCTTCTTGGTGAATACTTCTTCAAAAGTGACACCGCCTACGGAGAGATACGCGACAACATTAAAAACATTCTGCGATAGAAACGGAGATTTACCGTGGCCCTTGATTTTCTTTTTCTGTACGAGCATATAGTGCGTGAGTTTGAAAACGACGCGCTTATTATGGCTGAGCTTGAGCGGCGCGGCTACTCTTGCGAGCTCTTTCAGCTTATGGACAGGAAGAAGCTTAAATATTTCCTTTGGAAGAAGCCGAGTGTAATCGTGCCCTCAGCTATGTACGACAACGAGACGCTGAACAGCTTTGTGTATAATAATGTCGGGAAACTCGACAAGGTAGTAAACCTCCATTGGGAGGAGGTGCTTTCACGCGAGCAGGAGGAGAGCGATTTCTACTCCTTTAACGGCAACGCCAGAAAGTGCACCCATATCTGCTGGGGCGAAAAGGCAAAGGAGCGTATAGTACGAAAGGGCGTGCCCGAAAACAACGCCGTAGTAACGGGCGCGGTACAGCTTGATTTTCTATACCCTATGTTTGACGGCTACTTTAAAACACGAAAGGAGCTCGCCGAAGAGTTTTCGCTTGATACAAAAAAGCGCTGGCTTTGCTATGTAAGCTCCTTCTCCTGCGCGTTTATGGACGATAAGGAGGTCGAGGAGTTAAACGCCATGACCGACCTTGATTTCACGGGCTTCAGAGACGTCGGCGTGCGGTCTATGGACGTGACCCTTGAGTGGTTCGACAGGCTTCTTTCAGAGTCCGATTATAAGGACGTTGAGCTTATCTACCGCCCGCACCCCTGCGAGTGGCAGAGCCCGCCGCTTGAGGAGATGAAGCGAAAGCACAAAAACTTTCACGTTATAAGCGACTACTCCGTTAAGCAGTGGGTTAAAAGCTCGGACATAATCCTTACGTGGATGAGCACCTCAATTGCGGAGATTTATTTCGGAAAGAAGTCCTGCATTGTTGTGCGCCCCGAGCCGCTTTTCGACGACTACGACCCCGTCACCTACGAGGGGGTAAACGCCGCCGACAGCTACGAAAAGCTAAAAGCCGCGCTTGCGGCTGAGGATAACCCCTTCCCGATAGATGAGGAGGGCTTAAAAAGCCACTATGACGTGGATTACGACTACCCCGCGTATATGCGAATATGCGACCTGCTTGAGTGGACAATTAAAAACCCGCCAAGAGATTTTCCCTTTAGCGAGGGCTACAAGCCGCGTTTTAATCTTTTGAAGTTTATCGCGCTCTTCTGCTTCAAGGTCATGAATACCCTTTGCATTGACCCTAACTGGTTCTTCTTCCTCGGAAAAAGGTTCACCTCGAGCGTTAAGCGTTATATGGGCTACTACAGCAAGGCGCGGCTTTCCAAGAAGCAGATACGCGCGAAGGTGGACGAGCTGCGCGGCTATATCGACAGGGCAAACAAACAAAAACGGGAGATAAGATGAACGAAGCGAAAACCTTAAAACGGAACCTGCTATTTAATACCGTAGGGAACATAGTTTACTTTGCCTGCCAATGGCTTGTTACGGGCTTCTTTATTAAGCGGCTTTCGGACGCCGCGACGGGCGACTACAACGCGGGGCTTATCGCCACGGC
>CAYWJF010000029.1:0-5878 GCA_964458545.1 uncultured Oscillospiraceae bacterium
CGAACGTGAGAAGAAGCAAAAGGAGCTTCCACAAAGGCTTCGCGCGAGCGGAATAAGCGGCGGCGCGGGCGACGAGGAAGAAAAGGGCGTGGAGCTGGAGTATGGCGCGGAGCTTCGGCGGCTTGAGGAGAAACGCCGCGGTTACGCCGAGGAATACGCGCGGATACTTGATAAGCAAACAAGGCTTATGAATACGGCGTTAAACGAATATAACGCCCGTATCGCGCTTGAGGACAGTAGCGCGGCAGGAAAAACCGCAAGCACAAAATCCACAAGGTCAGGCTCGTCAAAGTCAAGCGGCTCGAAAGGCGACGACGCTTCTTCAGAAAATGCGGTGAAGCCGCCAATAGACCCTAACGACATTTTAAACAGCGCGGCTATTTCGAATGTACATAAGACCTTTGCTACGCCTAAAATAGCGGAAAACGACGCTGTTAAGCGTTACACGCCATCAAGAAGATACGAAGTGAAATAGAAAAAAGGGCAGGCTCGTTTGAGCCTGCCCTTTTTTGTTGCAGCTATTTTTTTGTATTGCCGTAGCCCATATCGTTGAGGGTTTTAGCAAGAAGGCTTAGGTGCTCGCTTATCTGCTCGTCCTGTTTAGAAAGCGCCTCATAAAAAAGCTTTATGTCCTCGTCAATATACTTGTTTTCGGTGCAAACCTTCATAGTAAAGGCGTCGCCCTCTAAGCCTATGCGGGCTATTTGAGAGCTGTTGCTGTCGTAGAGCGAGGGGTTGCGGTAAGCCTCGCGAAAGTACTCAAGCGTCTTCGCTATAACTATAGTAAGGTCTATTGCGCGGTGGATAGGCAGCTCCTCCGATTGGCGTGACCAACGTTCGCCCGAATGCCGCCAGACCTTTGCGGAGATATCGACCTTTCCGCGGTCGTTCCACTGCGCAAGCCCGAGCGACAGTGCCATAACGTCGGTGTCTGCGTAGTGGTGCGCGTCTATGTTAGCGTAATCCTCGACCGAAATAACGGGCTTGTGCCGTAGCTCGGTCGGTATTGTAAGTTTTTCTTCCATTTTCCTACTCCTATATTGTCTTCAAAAGTTGCATTAGTAATTTACTAAATTAGTAATTTACTAATGCAAATAGTACTCCGTTTCGGTCACATTGTCAAGTCTAATTTTTCGTAAAACGCAATTATGCCTATAAAAAAATATAAATTCGGCAGTATTCCGAAATTATTAAAATCGGTTGCAATAACTCTAAAAATAGGTTAATTTATAGATGGAAAGTGAAGCCGGTAAGCTGCCGAAAGGCAGTAAGGCAGAGCTAAGGGAAATCTAATTAAGTAAAAAAGCCGATGAGTGAATATCGGCGAGGCAGAGCTGTGAAAGCATTGCCGTTTGCTGAAAGAGATAAGCTGTGTCAGCTCGGGGAATTTGAAATCCGTGGGCGAAAGGAACCGTCGTATGTAAAGCGGCGCGACCGGCGGACAGAACAAACAAGCGGGCGTTCGTGAAGAGCGTCCGCTTTTGTTTATTAACAAAGCATTTTCATAAAACGTATAGCTTGCGCCGCGCTAATTTGGTACTTGCATTTAGTTTGAAAGTATAGTAAAATATTTTTTGCTCAACAAAATATGGACGTTTAGCTCAGCTGGTAGAGCATTCGCTTGACGTGCGAAGGGTCAGGGATTCGAGTTCCTTAACGTCCACCATAAACCACCTTAGTCTTTTTGGCTTTGGTGGTTTTGTTTTTATCTTATCTTAAGGTAGCGAAAGGTGAAAATGCGGCTCTATTAAGGAGTATATATATAAATATAAATTGAACACGTGAATATATTATGATATAATATGCTAATTAAGGTGGTGAGTTGTTTCCTTATGAGAATTGCGGGAATTGACCCGGGCTACGCTATAGTTGGTTGCGGAGCGGTGGAGTATTCAAATAACAGCTTTAAGCTTATTGAATACGGCGCTATAACCACCAAGGCAGGTGAGCCGTTTGACAGAAGACTACTCACTATCGACGAGGAGGCGCGCGCCTTTTTCGAGCGGACTAAGCCCGACGCGCTCGCGATAGAAAAGCTCTTTTTCAACTCCAACCAGAAAACCGCGATAGACGTAGCGCAAGCGCGCGGAGTGCTTGTCGTAAACGCCATTAAGGCGGGTATTCCCGTCTTTGAATATACGCCGCTTCAGGTGAAAATGTCGGTTGTGGGCTACGGGCGCGCCGAGAAAAAGCAGGTTATGGAGATGACGAGGATTATCCTTGGTCTTGAAAAGCTTCCAAAGCCTGACGACGCGGCGGACGCGCTCGCTATGGCAATATGTCACGCGCACAGCGCGGCGTCACGGCTCGGCGGATATATGAACGCGGCAAGGAGATAACGGTATGATTTATTGCTTAAACGGAACGCTACTTTCAAAGACGCCGAACAGCGCGGTTATACTCTGCGGCGGCGTGGGCTTTTCGGTGCTTATTCCCACAAGCGTTTACGCCGATTTACCCGAAGCGGGCGGCGAAGCGTTTATATATACCTCCTTCGTTGTAAAAGAGGACGCTATGGAGCTTTACGGCTTCTCTTCCGAAACACAGCGCGACACCTTTCGCGTGCTTACTTCGGTTTCCGGCGTAGGGCCTAAGGTAGCGCTTTCTATCCTTTCAATTTACACCGCCGACAGAATTGCTCTTATGATAGCCTCGGGCGATTTCAAGGCTTTTACCGCCTGCTCTGGCGTAGGACCAAAGCTTGCTCAGCGGCTTGTGCTTGAGCTTAAGGACAAAATAAAGGATTTGGGTAATACCGAGGCTTATTCCGTGAGCGAAACGGCGACGATAGGCGGCGCGAGCGGAGACGCCGTGGCGGCGCTTACCACACTCGGCTTTTCAACGAGCGAGGCTGCGAGCGCGGTTGCGAAGCTGCCCGCGGGGATGAGCGCGGAGGAAATGATTTCGGCGGCGTTAAAGTCGCTCGCTTCGAGGTAACTGTATGGCTATGTACGACAACAATAACGAATACGCCTTCGATTCCCGCCTTGTCGAGAAGGAAACGCTCGCCGAGGATATGGATAACGAAAATTCCCTTCGCCCGAAAACCCTTGCCGAATATGTCGGACAAGAGGGTGTAAAGGGGAACCTTTCGGTATATATGCAAGCGGCGAAGGGGCGTGGGGAGCCGCTCGACCACCTGCTTTTATATGGTCCTCCCGGACTTGGAAAAACGACCCTCGCGCAGATAGTTGCGCACGAGATGGGTGTAAATATAAGAATAACGAGCGGTCCCGCTATAGAAAAACCCGGTGACCTCGCAGCGCTCTTAACTAATCTCGCCGAGGGCGACATACTCTTTATAGACGAGATACACAGGCTTTCAAGAAGCGTCGAGGAGGTGCTTTACCCCGCGCTTGAGGATTACGCGCTCGATATTATTATTGGCAAGGGTCCCTCTGCGCGCTCTATAAGAATTAACCTGCCGCGCTTTACCTTAATAGGCGCTACTACGCGGGCGGGTCAGCTTACCTCCCCCCTTCGCGACCGCTTCGGTATGATACTAAAGCTTGAGCTTTATTCTCCAGAGGAGATAACGACGATAATCAACCGCTCGGCGTCGATACTCGACGTATCCTGCGAGGAGGAGGGCGCGCGGGAGATTGCGAAGCGCTCACGCGGGACGCCCCGTATCGCGAACAGATTTTTAAAGCGTGTACGTGATTACGCGCAGGTGCTCGGCAACGGCACAATTACGCTAGAGACCGCAACCGACGCCCTTTCAAAGATGGATATAGATGAGCTTGGGCTCGATAATATAGACAGACGGCTTATGCGCGCGATAATCGAGCATTACGGCGGCGGACCCGTCGGAATAGAAACGCTCGCCGCTATGCTCGGCGAGGAAGCGGTAACCCTTGAGGACGTCTGCGAGCCATACCTTATGCAGATAGGCTTTTTAACAAGAACCCAAAGAGGACGGTGCGTAACGAAAGCGGCGTATCGGCACCTTGGCATAGCGGAAAACGGAAAAGAAGAAAATCTACAACAATCTTTATTTGACGAGGAGAAGAACTAATATGGCGGCAAGACTTTTTGGAACAGACGGAGTACGCGGAGTAGCAAATACAGAGCTTACCTGCGAGCTTGCGCTTAATATCGGACGAGCGGCGGCGTATGTGCTTACAAAGAAAACCACTCACAGGGCAAAGATACTTATCGGCAAGGACACAAGAGCTTCCTCTGATATGCTGGAAAACTGCCTCGCGGCGGGCATCTGCTCGGTCGGCGCAGACGCGGAGATTTTAGGTGTTGTGCCTACTCCAGCGGTCGCGTATCTTGTGAGGAAGTATAAGGCGGACGCGGGTATCGTTATCTCCGCGTCGCATAACCCTGTTGAATTTAACGGAATAAAGATTTTTAACTCTAAGGGCTTTAAGCTCGCGGACGAGATAGAGGACGAAATAGAGGTCTACGTCAAGGAGAAGAACGCGGACATGGAACGCAAGACCCACGGCGACGTTGGCGGCGTAAGCTACCGCACCGAGGCTGTGCGCGATTATGTAGAATACATAAAGTCCTGCGTACAAGGCGAGCTTTCTGACGTTAAGGTCGCTATAGACTGCGCTAACGGCGCGGCGAGCGAGCCTGCGAAGCTTATCTTTGAAGAGCTCGGCGCAGACTGCTTCTTTACGGCAACCGAGCCCGACGGAAGAAACGTAAACGACGGCGTCGGCTCCACCCATCTCGATAATCTTCGCAAGGCGGTTAAAAAGTCGGGCGCGCAGATAGGCGTCGCGTTTGACGGCGACGCGGACAGATGCCTTGCCGTGGACGAGAACGGTGAGGAGATAGACGGCGACAAGATTATCGCCATCTTCGCGAAATTCTTAAAGGCAAAGGGAAAGCTAAAGAAGGACACCGCGGTTGTAACCGTTATGACCAACCTCGGCTTTATGGATTACTGCAAGAAGTACGGTGTTAACGCCGTAAGAACCGCCGTGGGCGACCGTTATGTGCTTGAGGAGATGCAGAAGAACGGCTACTGCCTCGGAGGCGAACAGAGCGGACACATTATTCTTACCGATTACGGTACTACGGGCGACGGCGAGCTGACAGCGGCGCTTCTCCTTTCTATTTTGAAGGAGAGTGGCGAAAAGGCGAGCGCGCTCGGCAAAGAGGTGGGACGCTACCCGCAGGTGCTTGTCAATGTTAGAACCACCGTTGAGGGCAAGCAGAAATTTAAAGAGGACGACGAGCTGCAAGGCTATATCGAAGCGGCACAGCAGGAGCTTTTCGACGTAGGACGCGTGCTTGTGCGCGTTTCGGGAACCGAGCCGCTTATTCGCATAATGGTTGAGGGCAAGGACGAGGGGCTAATTAACAAGATAGCTAAGAAGCTGGAAGCTAAGGTAAACGAGAGGATAAACTAAGCTTATGCGTGAGGCTACGGGCTGGAGCGATTATGAGTTAATAGACGCGAGCGGCGGAAACCGCCTTGAGCGCTGGGGCGGCTATATACTTGTGCGCCCCGACCCGCAGGTCATATGGGATACGCCTAAGGAGAACCCCAAGTGGTTCAAGGCGGACGCCGTTTACCACCGCTCGAAAACGGGCGGCGGCGAATGGGAAACGAAGCGCAAGCTTCCCGCCGAATGGCAGATATGCTGGGACAACAGACTAAAGCTGTACGTTACGCCTACAAGCTTTAAACACACGGGTGTTTTCCCCGAACAAGCGGCGAACTGGGCGGTCTACGAAAGGCTGATTAAGCAGGTCAAAAGACCGATAAGGGTGCTAAACCTCTTCGGCTACACGGGCGCGGCGACGGTTGCCTGCCTTATGGCGGGCGCGGAGGTCTGCCACGTGGACGCGAGCAAGGGAATGGTCGCGGCGGCGAAAAGGAACGTTGAGCTAAACGGACTCGGCGGAGCGAAGG
>CAYWJF010000029.1:5888-20215 GCA_964458545.1 uncultured Oscillospiraceae bacterium
GGTATATCGTGGACGACTGCGTAAAGTTCGTCAACCGCGAGATACGCCGAGATTCCCGCTACGACGCGATTATAATGGACCCGCCGAGCTACGGGCGCGGACCCTCGGGCGAGATGTGGCGTTTGGAGGATAACATCTATTCGCTCATTGAAACCTGTAAGGCGGTGCTGTCGGATAAGCCCTTGTTCTTTACGGTTAACTCCTATACGGCGGGGCTTTCCCCGTCGGTCACAAGGTATATAACGGCGAGCGTTCTAAAAGACCTTCACGGAACGGTAGTCTGCGACGAAATAGGTCTTCCCGTAACCGAGAGCGGGCTTTCGCTCCCCTGCGGGAACACAACAATGTTCATAAGCGACGAGGTATCATTTTAAATTGGAAGCTTTTATCGAATTCAAAAACGTATGCTTTGAGTACGGCGCGGGAACGCCCGTGCTCGACAATATAAGCCTTTCTATTAAGAAGGGTGATTTTGTCGCGGTTGTAGGCGCAAACGGAAGCGGAAAATCCACCTTCGCGAAGCAGATGAACGCGGTGCTTGTGCCGTCGTCCGGCGACGTTTTTGTGAACGGTATGAACACGGCGGACGAGGAAAAGGTATACGATATCCGCCGCACAGTAGGTATGGTTTTTCAAAACCCCGACAACCAGATAGTCGCTACAATGGTCGAGGAGGACGTGGCGTTCGCGCTTGAGAATTTGGGTGTACCGCCAGAGGAAATCCGCCGACGCGTGGACGAGGCGATAGAGACGGTGGGGCTTACAAAGCATAAAACCAGCGCGCCGCATAAGCTTTCGGGCGGACAGAAGCAGCGCGTCGCTATAGCGGGTATACTCGCTATGAACCCCGAATGTATTGTACTCGATGAGCCGACGGCAATGCTCGACCCAAAGGGCAAGGCAAGGGTAATAGAGACGATAAAAAAACTAAATGAAGAAAAGGGCATAACCGTCGTAATTATTACGCATTTTATGGACGAGGCGGCGCAGGCGAAAAGACTTATCGCGCTCGACCACGGAAAGATAGTAAAGGACGGCTCGCCCCGTGAGATATTCAAGGATATTGCGGGTATGCGCGCGCTTGGGCTTGACGCACCGTCGCCGACTAAGCTTTGCGCGCTGCTCGCCGAAAACGGCGTTAAGCTGCGCTCAGACGTTATTTCAGTCGAGGAATGCGTTGAGGAGCTTTCGCGCCTTTTAAAGGAGGCGGGAAGATGAGTATTCTTGAAACCCGCAACCTAACCTACGCCTATTCAAAGGGAATGCCCGACGAAAAGGTGGCGGTGGACGATATAAGCGTCCAGATTGAAAAGGGCGAGTTTATAGGCATTATCGGGCATACCGGCTCGGGTAAATCGACCTTTGTTCAGCATTTAAACGGACTTTTAAAGCCGACAAGCGGGCAGGTGCTGCTCGACGGCGAGGATATCTGGCAGAATAAGGAGAAGCTCCGCGAATACCGCTTCCGCGTAGGGCTTGTTTTCCAGTACCCCGAATATCAGCTCTTCGAGGAGACAATATATAAGGATATCGCCTTCGGACCGAAGAATATGCGCCTTTCCGACGACGAGATTCACGAGCGGGTGCTTCGCGCCTGCGATTTTGTGGGAATTAAGAAGGAGTATCTTGAGCGCTCACCCTTCGACCTTTCGGGCGGGCAGAAGCGCCGCGTTGCTATAGCGGGCGTTCTCGCTATGGAGCCTGACGTGCTTGTGCTCGACGAGCCGACTGCGGGGCTTGACCCAGCGGGCCGCGAGGAGATATTAAGCGAAATTAAGGAATACCACAAGCAGAAGGACACCACGGTAATTCTTGTTTCGCACTCTATGGAGGATATAGCGAAGAACGCCTCTAAGGTTATGGTTATAAACGAAGCGAAGCTATACTGCTTCGACGACACAAGCACCGTTTTCGAGCGGGCGAGCGAGCTTGTTGGAATGGGACTTGATATCCCAGACACAACGGCTATTATGCTTGAGCTGAGAAAGCGCGGCTTTGACGTTCCTATGAACGTATATACCCCCAAATACGCGGATGGTGTTCTTCTTCCTATGTTAGGAAAGGGGGCGAAGTAGTATGCTAAAGGATATTACCTTCGGACAGTACCTCTTTCAAAAGTCGCCTATACACGCGCTTGACCCCAGATTGAAGATAATCCTTACCGTCGCGCTAATTGTAATGCTCTTTTCCACAAATAACTTTATAGGCGTTTTTCTTACTATCTTTTTTGTGGCGGTGCTGTTTATTATAGCGAAGGTGCCCGTGCTTATGGCGTTACGAAGCATTAAGCCGATACTTCCTATTGTTATCTTTACGTCGGTGTTAAATCTGTTTTTCGTTTCGGGCGAGACTATCTTTTCGTGGTGGATATTTAACATTACCCGCGAGGGACTTTACTTCTCCGCTATGATTTCCCTTCGTATAATCTGTCTTATAGCGGGCTCGTCGCTTCTCACCTACACGACGTCGCCTATCGAGCTTACCGACGCTATAGAGAGCCTTCTTCGCCCCTTAAAGATATTCAAGCTTCCCGTTCACGAGCTTGCTATGATGATGACGATAGCGCTTAGGTTTATCCCCGTTTTAATTGAAGAAACGGATAAGATTATGGCGGCGCAGAAGTCGCGCGGCGCGACCCTTGATACGGGGCGCTTTACCGAGCGGGTGCGCTCGCTTACCCCTATACTTGTGCCGCTCTTTATCTCCTCCTTCCGCCGCGCGGATGAGCTTGCTATGGCTATGGAGTGCCGCTGCTACCGCGGCGGCGAGGGCAGAACAAGACTTAAACAGCTTCATTTCAAATGGCGCGACCTTATCGCGTTCCTTATCTTCGCGGCGGTTTTTACCGCTGTGGTGCTGACGAACAATTTCTTTACGGCGGTGATTTAAGATAGCTAACTACCTTGTAACGCTAAAGTTTATAGGCACAAACTACGGCGGCTCGCAGATACAGAAAAACTCGCCGACAATTCAAGGCGAGTTTCAGCGCGCGCTTGCGGCGGTCTTAGGAACGCTGCCCGACGTCAAGTGCTGCTCGCGCACCGATTCAGGCGTGCACGCGAATAAATTCTGTATAAGCTTTAAAACAGAAGCACGGATAAACGTCTCAAAGCTTCCGCTCGCGCTCAATGACTCGCTGCCGCTCGATATCCGCGCGGTTTCGGCGCGTGAGGTAGAAGACGGCTTTCACGCGAGATACTCCGCTGTTTCAAAAAAATACATATATAAGGTGTATAATTCTCACATAATGGACCCGTTTTTAGAGGGCAGGGCGCTTCGCTTTCCCGCGCCGATAGACGAAAAAGCCGTGAATGACGCGGCAAAGGCGTTTATCGGCAAGCACGATTTTCGCGGCTTTTGCTCGATTAAAACCGACGCAGAAAGCACGGTTAGAACGGTAAGCGACTTTACCGTTACGCGCGAGGGCGCGCTTGTCACCTTTTCGGTTTCTGCCGACGGGTTTTTATATAATATGGTGAGAATAATGGTCGGCACCCTTTTGAATGTCGCGCGCGGCAAGCTTACTAAAGCCGACATAGAAAGCATACTTGAAAGCGGCGAAAGACAGAACGTCTGCGCCACTGCGCCCGCGTGCGGGCTTTATCTTGACGATATACGCTACGAGGAGCTTTAATGGAAGACGAAATAACCAAGGCGCGAAAAGAGCGGATAAGAAAGGTGAGAAGGCGGCGGACGGGCTTTTTCCTCGCGGCTCTCGCTCTTATACTTATCGCGGTTGTTCTCGCGAACACGCTTACAAAAACGACCTTCAAGGATATAGGCGACTTTATTGAAGCGGTGCTTTGCGCTTCAAAAAGCTACCCTGTGGAGATAAGCGACGCGCACCCGCTACAGGTTGAGCAGCTATCTCTTTCCTACACGGTGCTTACCGAAAAGGAGCTGTTGGTTTATTCAAACCGCGGCGGACTTTTACAAAGCATAGAGCACGGCTACGTCTCGCCGCTTGTTAGTGCGAGCGGCAACAGGATAGCGGTCTTTAATTCAGGTGGCAAAGAGGTCCTTGTCTATAACAGGACGAGAGATATCGCGTCGGTAAAGACCGAGCACACAATAGTCGCCGCCGACCTTTCCGATTACGGTACTCTTGCTGTTCTTACTACAGGTGACAGATATCTTTCCGAGCTTGAGGTTTTCGGGAACGGAAAGTACGAAAAGCTAATGACGTGGTACGGAAGCCACGGGTTTCCTTTAACGGTAACTATGCAGGATATGGGCAACAAGGCGGCGATAGCGACGCTCAGCAGCGTGAACGGCGAGCTAATTACCACCGTTACGGCGGTGGATATAGGCGCGGCGAAGGAGCTTTTTGTCTGCGACGTAAAGGGTCTTGCGGTTAAGCTTTGGTACGACTCTAACGGCTACATAACGCTGGTTACGGACGAAGAAACGGTAGTAATCACGGCTAAGGGCGAGATAAAAGAGACCCTTACCTACGGCGACGCGCCGCTACTGTTCGCGACGCGCGACGAGGGAAGAAACGTTGCGCTCTGCTTCGGCGACAACCACCGCCCCGCGATAAATACCCTTACGGTGCTCGGAGGCGGTCTCGACGAAAAATTCACGGCTCAGTCGGTCGGCGAGGTTCGCGACGCTTACATAAACGGTTCGGGCGTGTATATTTTAGGCGACGGAACTATTACTCGGTATGGTATGAGCGGCGAGGTTGTCTCTAATTATACGACGGACGGCGAGTCGTTGCGGCTTGTGGTCTGCGGGCGCATTCTTACCGTACTTCCAGACAGAATAGAAAAAGCGGTTAAACAGAATTAGGAGGAAATTATTATGGCAACGTCAGTTCTACTCGATTTATTAGTAATAGCGGTTTTCATTGTGTTTTTTATTGTCGGCTGGAGAAGGGGGCTTATTTCCGAGCTGCTTCGCATAGTCGGCTTCGCCGTCGCGTTACTTGCGGCGTGGATTCTAAGCGCTCCCGTTACGGGCTGGGTTTATGAAAGCTTTGTGAAGGATAAAATTGTTTCACAGGTTTCCGAGAAGATTACTACTACCGTGGACGGAACTGCGCTTACGGGCGCGTCTTTTTGGGAAAAGCTCGGCGACCTCGGAAGCGAGATAGCAAGCTTAGTTACCGTTACGCCAGACCAAGCGGCAAAGCTTGGCGAGGATTTCGTCAACAACTCGCTCGCGGCGCCCGTTCAGGCGATTATACGAACTATCGTCTTCGTAATACTCTTCGCGCTCTTCCTTTTGGTTATTAAGCTTGTTTCGCGCCTTTTCAAGGGACTGAATAAGCTGCCCGTGGTGGGTACGGTTAATCGTATCTTCGGCGGAATATTAGGACTTGCTGAGGGCGCGGTTATCTGCTACATATTAGTGGCTATCGCGGCTATTATAGTGAAGGTTACGGGCGACGAGCTTTTGTGGTTAAACAGCGACCTTATTAACGATTCAAAGCTCTTCTCGCTGCTTTATAATTTCAACCCCGTACAAGCGGCGATAGACAGCGGAATTATTCTTACAAAAGAGCAAACACTATAACATAATAGAGGTAAACTATGATTTGTACCCGTTGCAAAAAACGCCCCGCCGTCGTGTTTATGACGCGGCAGGAGGGTGAAAAAACAATAAACGAGGGTCTTTGCCTTGTCTGCGCGAAGGAGCTCGGGCTGAAACCGATAGATGACCTTATGAAACGGTTCGGTATCGGCGAAGAGGAGCTTGAGGCTTTTTCCGAGCAGTTTATGATGCCCGGAAGCGAGGGTGAGGAGAACGGCGAAAACGGCGATTTCGAAGTCGGCGGCTCGCCAACCTTCCCGAATATCTTCGGCGGTATGCAAGAGGGCGGAAAGCCACAGGGCGAGAGCAGAAAGAACCCGCGCGACAAGAAGAAGCAGCAGGCAAACGGCGCGGACGGCGGTAAGAGAAAGTTTCTCGACACCTACTGCGAAAACCTTTCGCAGAAGGCGCGCGACGGCAAGCTTGACCGCATTATCGGGCGCGACAAGGAGATATACCGCACAATTCAGATACTTTCCCGCCGCCAGAAGAACAACCCCTGTCTCATAGGCGAGGCGGGCGTCGGAAAGACCGCCATAGCCGAGGGAATAGCGCTTCGTATAGCGAAGGGCGACGTTCCCGCGCGTATGCTCGATAAGGAGGTTTACCTTCTCGACCTTACGGCGCTTGTCGCTGGTACCCAGTTCCGCGGGCAGTTTGAAAGCCGCGTTAAGGGGCTTGTAAACGAGGTAAAAGCGGAGGGTAACATTATCCTCTTTATCGACGAGGTGCATAATTTAACGGGCGCGGGCGACGCGGACGGCGCTATGAGCGCGGCTAACATTTTAAAGCCAGCCCTTTCCCGCGGCGAGATACAGGTAATCGGCGCGACGACCTTCGCGGAGTACAGAAAGTACATTGAAAAGGACCAAGCGCTTGAAAGGCGCTTCCAGCCCGTCAAGGTTGAGGAGCCGTCTATTCCCGACACCGTAGAGATGCTAAAGGGAATAAAGGAGTACTACGAAAACTACCACCACGTCAAGGTATCCGACGCGACTATTGAGTTGGTCGTCGCGCTTTCAGAGCGCTACATTTCCGACCGCTTCTTGCCCGATAAGGCAATTGACCTGCTCGACGAGGCGGCGGCTTGCTGCGCGCTTCGCAGTAAGGAGCTTGCTGAGTACGAGGAGCTTGGAAAGAAGCTTCAAAAGGTCGCGTCTGACGAGAAGGAGCTTGAGGAGAAGGCGGACGACACGACCGATTATGAGCGTGTCGCCACAATGAAGAGCGAGCGTCTCAAATACGAAAGCCGTATAGCGGAGCTTCGTGACACAGTTGAGAACCTTGAGGTTACAACCGACGACCTTAGTAAGGTAATTGAGCTTTGGACGGGTATACCCGCGAACAAGATAAAGCAGAGTGAATACAAGAAGATAGACGGGCTTGAGGAAGCGATAAGTAAACGCATTATCGGTCAGGAAGAGGCGGTGAAGGCTGTCGCGGACGCAATAAAGCGCACCCGTGTGGGGCTTTCCAAGCGCCGCAGACCCGCCTCCTTCATCTTCGTCGGTCCCACGGGCGTGGGAAAAACCGAGCTTGTAAAGGTGCTTGCGAGCGAGCTTTTCGACGGCGTTGAGCCGTTAATAAGACTTGATATGTCGGAATACATGGAGAAGCACACCGTCGCGCGGCTTATTGGTTCGCCTCCGGGCTATGTCGGCTACGACGAGGCGGGTCAGCTCACCGAAAAGGTGCGCCGCCGCCCCTACAGCGTGGTGCTCTTCGACGAGATAGAAAAAGCGCACCCAGACGTTATGAATATCCTTCTTCAGATACTTGACGAGGGACGCGTGACCGACGGGCAGGGCAGAACGGTAAACTTTGAGAACACCGTAATTTGTATGACGAGTAACGCGGGCTCCTCCGATAAGACGGGTCTTGCGGGCTTCGGTATGACTCTCGGCGAAATGAGCGCGGAAAAAACCTTAAAGGCGCTCTCTGATTTCTTGCGTCCCGAATTTCTCGCCCGCGTAGACGAGGTGGTGGTCTTCAAGCCGCTTTCGGAAGAGAGCATGAAGAAGATTGCCGTGCTAATGCTTGAGGAGATGCGCGAGCCGCTCTTAGAGAAGTTCATAACCCTTTCCTACGACGACGAGGCGCTCTCGGCGCTCACAAAGCTTTCAGAAAACGGAAAGTTCGGTGCTCGCGACCTTCGTCGCACTATAAGGAAGCAGGTGGAGGACAAGGTAGCGACCACGCTCGTGGAGCGAGCCGAGAACGCGCCGAAGGGAATAAACATTACCGCCAAGGACGGCGAGATAGTAGTAGAGGCGAAGGACTGAAAAAAGAATTAGAGCCTTGGAATTCCACGGCTCTTTTGTTTTCTGCCTAATTCTCTTGACTCATAAAAGCCTGAAGCTTAGCTACAACACCCTCATCATCAAAACAAGGTCGTAGTATTCGCCGTTATCCAGCTTAAAGCAGTGGCGGCGTACGCCGTACTCCTCAAAGCCCAGCTTTTTGTAGAGCGCGCGGGCGCGTTCGTTTACGCTTACAACGTCCAGCTCCACCTGCTCGAAGCCGTTCTTCTTCGCTTGCGTTAGAAGCTCGCCTACAAGCAGCGTTCCGAGCCCTAAGCCCCACGCCCATTTATATATTGAAATACCAAAGGCGGCGCGGTGGCGTATCTTCCGCTGATAGCCCATAGCGCTTGCGCTGCAGTTGCCCGCGAGCTTTCCGTCAACGTAGGCGGCTATCATAAAGTTTCTTTCGTCCGCCGATATTTTTGCGAGCTTTTCCGCTTCAAGCAGAGGGTTAGTTTCCACCTCGTCAGGATAGCGCACCATAAAGTCGGTTTCGCCTGAGGTTTCGGCGAGGTATTCTATAAACGTTGCCGCTTCATCCGGGCGCGGACTTCTAAGCAAACATTCGCGTCCGTCCTTAAGTGTAAAGCGTTTTTCCTCAACTATCATATATCAATGCCTAAAAGCTGCTTCGCGAGAAGCCCTATTACGAAGGAGAGCGCCGCGACAGAGAGACTTATTCCCGCCATCTCAAAGAAGCGTTTTTTGAAATTGAGGTCCTTTGCGACCGAGAGATAGTAGTTGAAAACGAGGATAATTAACACAACAATCGCGAGCATAGTAAAGAGCGCCCACAAAAACTGCTCGGACGAGAAAAGGAGGTATGGCAGTATCATACAAGCGACGGCGAAAAGGTACATAATGCCCGTGTAGGTCGCTGATTTAAACGGCTTTTCGTCGCCCGCCGCCTTTGAGGAAAGATATTCGCTCGACGCCATTGAAAGGGTGGCGGATATGCCTGTAATAAGCCCCGAAAGGGCGATAAGCTTTGTGTCGCGCAGCGCGAGCGAAAGACCCGCGAGGGTACCAGTAAGCTCCACAAGCGCGTCATTAAGCCCCAAGACCATAGAGCCGACATACTGAAGGCGTTCCTCGTCGAGCATATCGAGAAGCTGTCTTTCGTGATTCTCCTCGTCCTTCGCTATCTGCTCGGCTATGCTTATCTCGGCGGATATCTTTTCGTATGCGTCGTTCGCGGCGTTCTCGCCCTTCTCCATAAGCTTAATAGCGAAGGTGTAGCCGAGTATGCGAGAAAGAAAAGGTATCCAGAACATTTTAAACCGCTTCGGGCTTACCTTCTTTTCGGTGTACGCCGCCCATATGTCGTGGTGCAAAAGCTCCTCGTCGCCTATAGTAATGAGGGTGGCTTTGTCCGCTTCGTTCTTCACGGTTTTTGCTATCTTATGATAGATATAATGCTCGGTAAGCTCGCTTTGCTGAAAGCGAAGCACCGTTTTTTCGGTTTCGGGTGAAAGCATTTTTGTCGCTCCTTTCAAAATTCAGAATATACTGAAATTATACAGCAAACCGCTACGCAATGGAATGGCTTTATTGATATTGCGCCGTTAAAGTTATATAATACATTTAAATAAATTTTTGGAGAAACGAAGCAGATGACCGAAGAGATAAAACGTTACTACGAGGGCTTGCGCGGGAAAAGGGTATTCTTCCTCGGTGCGGGCATAAGCCATAAACAGCTTATAGAAAGCTTTCTTGATAAAGGGGCGCTTGTCACCCTTTGCGACAAGAAGAGCTTTTCTGAGCTCGGTGAATTCGGTGAAAGGATAAAGGCTAAGGGCGCTTCCTTTATTTTAGGCGAGGGTTACCTAAGCCGTCTTTCGGAAGCGGATATAGTTTTCAGAACGCCCGGCATAGATTACACGAAGCCCGAAATTCAAGCGGCTGTCAAGGCGAGGGTAAAGCTTACCTCGGAAATAGAGACCTTCTTCGACCTTTGCCCCGCGAGAATTATCGCCGTTACGGGCAGCGACGGAAAAACCACCACCACTACCCTTATCGCAAGGTTTCTTGAAGCGGCGGGCTTCACCGTCCACCTCGGCGGAAATATAGGAAGACCGCTTCTGCCGATAATTGACGACGTAAAGGAAAGCGATTTCGCGGTGGTTGAGCTTTCCTCCTTCCAGCTTATTTCTATGAGAAAGAGTCCCGATATCGCGGTGGTAACGAATATGGCGCCGAACCACCTTGACCACCATAAGGATATGCGGGAATACATAGACGCGAAGCGAAACATCCTTCTTTACCAAAGCGCTGCTTCCGTCGCGGTGCTTAACGCCGAAAACGAAATTACGCGGAATATGCAAGCGGACGTAAAGGGCGAGCTTCGCTGGTTCAGCAGATTTAACCCCGTAGAAAACGGCGCGTATATGAATAAGAATAAGGAGCTTGTTATCGCTCGCGGCGGAAAGGAAACCGTCGTAATGAGTCTTAACGATATACTCCTTCGCGGCGAGCATAATAAAGAGAACGTCACCACGGCGGCGGCGGCGGTTATGTCGCTTGTGTCGAGCGAAGTAATAAAGAAAACCGCCGAAAGCTTTACGGGCGTAGAACACCGTATTGAATTCGTCCGCGAAAAGGACGGCGTAAAATGGTATAACGATTCGATAGGAACGTCTCCGACAAGAACCATAGCGGGGCTTCGCTCCTTCGACGAAAAGCTTATTCTTATAGCGGGCGGTTATGACAAAAAGATATCCTACGCGCCGCTCGCGCCCGAGATTTTAAAGAGCGTAAAAATTCTTTTGTTAAGCGGACCTACAGCGGAGATAATAAAAGGAGAGGTTGAGGCGCTTGAGGGCTTCGAGGCAAGCGGGCTTCGCGTTATTATGACGAAGAATCTTGCCGAGGCGACGGCTAAGGCAAACGAGCTTGCTAAAGGCGGCGATACGGTGCTTATGTCGCCGGCGTCCGCGTCCTTCGACGCTTATCCTAATTTTGAGGCGAGAGGAAATCATTTCAAGGAGATGGTAAACAGCTTATGAGCGACATTTACGAGATAATAGAAAAGCTTTGCGGCAGGCAGGGCGTTTCGGGAAGAGAAACGGTGGTTGCCGAGGCTCTTAAGGAAATACTTCACGATTACAATTGCGAAAGGGATACCCTCGGAAATCTTGTTGTAACGGTACGCGAGGCTAACGAGAACGAAAAGACCGTTGTGCTTGAAGCGCATATGGACAGAATAGGGCTTATGGTCAGCCATATTACCGAGGACGGCTTCCTTCACGCGCTGTGTGTTGGCGGCACCGATACGCATACCCTTATGGGCAGCGAGGTTTTAATTAACACCGAAGATGGCGAAATACCCGCAGTTGTCGGGCTTCCGTTTCCATACCCCGCGAAACCCCACAATTCCGCTAAGGACAGCGAATACAAGATGCCGAAGTCGGACGAGATGTTTATAGATACGGGTCTTGAAAAGCCCGCGTCAAAGGTGAGGCTTGGCAACGAAATAACGACTAAAGGTAAGGCAATAAAGCTTTTGGGCACTCGTGTGGCGGCGCCTTGTCTTGATGACCGAGCCTGCGTTGCCGCGCTAATTTATGCGGCAAAGCTCGCCACAAAGGACAAGCTTAATTGCGGCTTAAAGCTTCTTTTCTCCACCCGTGAGGAGATAGGGGGTATGGGCGCTGAAACGGGCGTATACTCGCTCGGCGCGGACTATGCCATAGCGGTGGACACCAACTCCGCCGTGTCTCCAGACGTAGAGGAGAAGGAGGGCACCGTTATCGGCAAGGGCGTGCAGATAGATATCGCGCCGATACTCGATAACGGGCTTACCGAACGGCTTATTGAAACGGCAAAGAAGGAAAAGATAGATTATCAGCTCTTTGTTAGCGGCAGAAAAACAGGCACCGACGCGGACGAGCTTTCAACCGTCGGCGCGGGAATACGCACGGCGCTTTTGTCCTTGCCCATTAGGTTTATGCACCACCCCTACGAGGTCGCGGACACAGCCGACATAGAAAAAACGGGCGCGCTTCTCGCGGCGTTTGTAAAGGGGGTAGAATAGATGAGCGCACTATTTGAAACAACAAAGATACTCAGCGACCTTTACGGCGTGTCGGGCAGGGAAACGGCTGTCGCCGACAAGATTGAGGAGATAGTAAAGCCCTACGCCGACACCGTATATCGCGACGCCTTAGGCAATCTTATCGTTTTCAAGAAGGGTAAAACGGCTCCGAAATCACCCGTAATGCTCGCCGCTCATATGGACGAGGTCGGCTTTCTCGTAAGCTATATAACAGAAAAGGGACTTATTAAGCTAATTAACGCGGGCGGCGTTTATGGACAGTCGCTTGCGGGAAGAACGCTTTATTTCCCGCGCTCTGGAATTACCGGCGTGCTCGGTAAAGCGCCTATTCACGTCAGAAAGGACGAGGATAACGAAAAGGTACCGAAGCTTGACGACCTTTACGTTGATATCGGCGCGCTTTCCAAAGAGGAGGCGGAGAAGTTCGTTAAGCTCGGCGACGTTGCGGCATTCGATACCGTGCTTCGCGAGTTCGGCGACGGAAATATCCTCGGCAAGGCGATAGATGACCGACTCGGCTGCGCGCTCTTAATCGAGCTTTTGAAATCCGAGCTTCCGCTTGACTGTCATTTTGCGTTCACCGTGCAAGAGGAGTTGGGGCTTCGCGGAGCGAAAACAGCGGCGTTTGCCGTGCGCCCGAAAACGGCGATAATTATCGACTGTTGCGGCGCGGCGGATAACGCGGGCTTTAAGGATAACGACGTTATTGCGAGAAGCGGCGCTGGTCCGGTAATAAGCTACGCCGACCACGCCACCTTCTACGATTATGAGCTCTTTAACGCCACTTGCAAGGTGGCTGACGATAACGGAATAAAGTGGCAGACAAAGACCCGAATTTCAGGCGGCACCGACGCGGGTAGCGTTCATACCTCGGCGGACGGCGTAAAGGTAATAGGCATATCTATTGCCTCGCGCAATATCCATTCCGCCGCCTCCACCGCTTCTCTAAAGGACGCAGAGGACACGCTTGCGCTGACGAAAAAGGTTTTGGAGTATTTAAGCAATGTTCAGTGAATTTGGCATTAGCGAGCGGCTTTGCGCGCTTGATAAAAAGCTAATGGAGAAATGCGCGCCGCACTTCAAAGAGATAGACGATACGGCAAGCTACAATCAGCTAAAGGTGCTTTCGGCGTTTACAAAGAACAGGGTCGGCGCACAGCACCTTGTCGGCTCAACGGGTTATGGTTACGGCGACACGGCGAGAGATACTCTCGACCGTGTTTTCGCCGACGCGGTCGGCGCTGAGGACGCGCTTTGCCGCGCTCAGTTTATGAGCGGCACCCATGCGTTAACCGTCGCGCTCTTCGGAATACTCCGTACGGGCGATACACTTCTTGCCGCTACGGGCAAGCCTTACGATACCCTAAATTCGGTTATCGGAAAAGAGGGAGAGAGCTTCGGCTCGTTAAAGGATTTTGGAGTAAAGTATGACGAGCTTCCGCTTGTGAACGGAAAGCCGAACCTCTCAGAAATAGAAAAGCGCGCGAAGAACGCACGACTTGTTCATATTCAGCGCTCACGCGGGTATGGAGACAGAAAGGCGTTTTCGGTAGACGAGATAGGTGAAATCTCCGCCGCCGTAAAGCGGGGCAACCCCGCCGCCATAGTGATGGTGGATAACTGCTACGGTGAATTTACCGAAAGGCGCGAGCCGTTAGCTGTCGGCGCGGATTTAATTGTCGGTTCTCTTATAAAGAACCCCGGCGGCGCGATAGCCGAAACGGGAGGCTACATAGCGGGGCGCGCGGACTGCGTGGAGCTTTGCGCTCACAGGCTAACCGCTCCCGGCACGGGACGAGAGATTGGCTCCTTTCCGTCGGGGCTTCGTCAGCTTTATCTCGGGCTTTACCTTTCGCCTATGATAACCGCCGAGGCACTAAAAACCAGCGTTTACGCAAGCGCGCTTTTTGAGGAGCTGGGCTACGGCGTTTCGCCGCGCTTCGACGAAAAGAGAAGCGATATAATAACGACGATAGAACTGAAGAACGGGGAAAACCTCACTAAATTCTGCGGCGCTATACAAGCCGCCTCGCCCGTAGACAGCTTTGCCGCGCCCGAGGCGTGGGAGATGCCCGGGTACGACGACAAGGTTATTATGGCGGCGGGCGCGTTCACCTGTGGCTCGTCAATTGAGCTTTCCTGCGACGCGCCGATGAGGGAGCCGTTTAGGGTTTATCTCCAAGGCGGAATAAATCTAACTGCCTCTCGCTATGCGCTGTTGAGCGCAGGAGAGAAGATGAAGGGATAAAGAGCCACCCTCCGCCTCGGCGGCATAAATTTGACAGCCTCTCGCTATGCGCTGTTGAGCGCGGGAGAGAAGATGAAGGGATAAAGAGTTACTCTCCGCCTCGGCGGAATCAACCTTTCAGCCTCTCGCTACGCGCTGTTGAGCGCGGGAGAGAAGATGAACAAATAGTTATACTGTGTTTAGCGTA
>CAYWJF010000030.1:0-18675 GCA_964458545.1 uncultured Oscillospiraceae bacterium
AAGAACCTTTACGGCGAGTTCCTTATGAACGCGCAGGGCGAGGACGTTGTCGCGGGCGTACGTACGCCGCAACCGATAAGCCAGCTTCAAAACACAATGCCTGAGGTGTACAAGCAGTTCGTAGAGATAGCGGGCAAGCTTGAGAACCACTATAAGGATATGCAGGATATGGAGTTTACGATAGAAAAGGGCAAGCTCTATATGCTCCAGACCCGTAACGGCAAGCGTACAGCCGCCGCCGCGATAAAGGTCGCTTGCGACCTCGTGGACGAGGGTATGATAACAAAGGAAAAGGCTGTTTCCATGGTTGACCCGAAGCAGCTTGACGCGCTGCTTCACCCGCAGTTTGACGCGAAGGCTTTGAAGAAAGCCGTTCCCGCCGCTTCCGCACTTCCCGCGTCCCCCGGCGCCGCTTGCGGCAGAGTAGTATTTACCGCAGACGAGGCTATAAAGACAGCGGCGAAGGGCGAAAAGGTTGTGCTTGTACGCCTTGAAACCTCTCCAGAGGATATCGAGGGTATGCACGTTTCCGAGGGTATTCTCACCGTTCGCGGCGGAATGACCTCCCACGCGGCGGTTGTCGCGCGCGGCATGGGCACCTGCTGTGTATCGGGCTGCGGCGAAATTCGCATAAACGAAGAGGCGCGCTCCTTCACCGTCGGCGGAAAGACGGTAAACGGCGGCGACTTTATCTCGCTCGACGGCAGCACGGGCAATATATACCTTGAGGCTATCCCGACAGTAGAAGCTTCGGTTTCGGGCGATTTCGGAAGGTTTATGAGCTGGGCGGACGAAATTAGAGTCCTTAAGGTAAGAACCAACGCCGACACCCCCGCGGACGCGAGACAGGCGTTTAAGTTCGGCGCAGAGGGAATAGGTCTTTGCCGCACCGAGCACATGTTCTTTGACCCCGACAGAATAGCGCCTATGCGCGAGATGATACTTTCTAAAAACGAAGAGCAAAGGCGCGCGGCGCTTGCAAAGCTTCTTCCCATGCAGCGCGGCGACTTTGAAAAGCTGTATGAGGCTATGGAAGGCAACCCCGTAACGATACGCTTCCTTGACCCGCCCCTTCACGAGTTCCTTCCGACCGACGAGGAGGATATTAAGGCGCTCGCAAAGGATATGAATATTACCGTAGAGGATATTAAAGCGGCTGTTGCCGAGCTACACGAGTTCAACCCCATGATGGGTCACCGTGGTTGCCGTCTTGCCGTTTCCTATCCCGAAATCGCGGAGATGCAGACCACGGCGGTTATTGAGGCGGCGCTTAACGTAAAGAAGCGCACAAAGAATGACGTTGTAGCCGAAATAATGATACCGCTCGTAGGCGACGTTAACGAGCTTAAGTATGTTAAGGGCATAGTAACAAGGACCGCCGACGCGATTATTGAAAAGAGCGGCGAAAAGCTTTGCTACAAGGTAGGTACAATGATAGAGATTCCCCGCGCGGCGGTTACAGCCGACGAGATAGCGGGCGAGGCTGAGTTCTTCAGCTTCGGCACAAACGACCTTACCCAGATGACCTTTGGCTTCTCGCGCGACGACGCGGGCAAGTTCCTTCCCGATTACTACGCGAAGAAGATATACGAGAGCGACCCGTTCGCAAGACTTGACCAGAACGGCGTAGGAAAGCTTATTAAGCTCTCCTGCGAGCTCGGCAAAAAAGCCCGCCCCGACATAAAGCTCGGTATCTGCGGCGAACATGGCGGCGACCCCGCCTCGGTGGAGTTCTGCCACAATTCAGGGCTCAACTACGTTTCCTGCTCACCCTTCCGCGTGCCGATAGCACGTCTCGCGGCGGCGCAGGCACAGATAAAGAACCCCCGCTAAATGAAACTAAAGAGCCGAGAAATCGGCTCTTTTTTGTTATATGAGGCTGGGTCATATTACTACACAAAAACGACAATACTTATAATGTTTGTTCTTTGCTTACATTACTAAACAGCAAAACGAGCATATTTCTTTATAAGAAAAACTTAAGAAGAAATATTTGCGAGGCACACGAAATAGGCAGAGCTTAAGTAAATTGGTGATTGACAAGCGGCGCGGCGCGGTGATAAGGTGAGGTAAAAGGAGAGGGAATATGCGTGAAGTAACTGAAAAAGCCTTAGACGTGGTCGCGCTCGGCGAGCTGCTTGTTGACTTTCCGTCGCACGGCTTAAGCGAGCAGGGAAACTCGCTTTATGAAGCCTGCCCGGGTGGCGCGCCCTGTAACGTTCTGTCTATGCTCTCAAAGCTCGGAAGAAGAACCGCCTTTATCGGAAAGGTTGGCGACGACGGTTTCGGACGAATGCTTGTAAAAACCGTTAAAAGCGTAGGAATAGACGCGAGCGGAATAGTTTTTGATAAGGACGTTCGCACAACCCTCGCTTTTGTCAACACCGACGAACACGGTGAGAGAAGCTTCTCCTTCTACAGAAGCCCCGGCGCGGATATGATGCTTAGTGAGAAGGAGGTCGAAAGGTCCCTTGTGCGTGGCTGCCGAGTGTTCCATTTCGGAACGCTCTCCTCGACGGACGAGCCGTCGCGTACCGCGACGAGAGCCGCCGTTAAAGAAGCGCGGGCAGCGGGGGCGCTTATCTCCTTCGACCCGAACCTGAGAAAGCGGCTTTGGAAAAGCGAGGAAGAGGCTAAAGCGGAGATGGAGTGGGGCTGTGAGCACTGCGATATTCTTAAAATCTCAGATGACGAGGCGGAGTTTCTTTTTGGGGAGACGGATGCCGTCGTGGCGGCGGCTGTAATTAAGCGGAAGTTCCCCGATATAAAGCTTTTGTTTATAACCTGCGGGGCAAGGGGAAGCTACGGCTTTTATAAAGACTTAGTTGCTTTTGAAAAGGCTTTTTTGACGGACAAAACGGTGGACACCACTGGCGCTGGCGACACCTTCTGCGGTTGCTGTCTCGACGCGGTACTGAAATACGGAATAGACGGCTTAGACGAAGAAAAGCTAAGCGAGACACTTGCTTTCGCGAACGCCGCCGCGAGCATAGTTACCACCCGTAAGGGAGCGCTGCTCGCTATGCCCGAAAGGGAAGAGACAGAGCGACTGATAAAATAGATAAGGACCGAGACGTTTTGCCGTCTCGGTCCTCAATTTATAGCATAGTCGAGGGGTTTGGTCGGTCTTGGTCGCCGTCGGCGCGAAGAACCCAATAATCATCTCCGTCCGCCACGGCGTAGAAATCAACGTTTTCAAAGAGCGGTGGAAGAAGGTAGTCTGGAATTATATTTTCGTCATCGGGCGCACGTTTAAGGAAACCCGCCTTTTCAAATAAAGCGTCGTCTATTCCGAAGCCGTAGGCGTCGCAGAAGTCTGCGCCACGCTCTCTTGCGAGCTTATCGAACAGCTCTCCGAAGAGGAAGAGCTCTTCGCGCGCTCCGATAAAGTCGACGAGCCGAAGCACAGTAAACCCCTTAAATTCGAGCGCTCGAAGAACAAACAGCGCGCGCGTGACACCGTCTCGAGCGGCTGCGTAGATTTCGTAGTTAAGCCACGGGTTCTCGAAAAATCGGTGCTCGAAGTAGCGCCTATCCTTAAACGGTTTAAATTGAGCGTAAGCTTCAAACCCAAAGCAGTCAAGCCCCTCTTTCTCGGTTATTTGGAAAAACTCTGCGCCGCCGCTTATTATCGGCGGTACAGTCTCGTTCTTTACCCTGCAAAGCCTATAGTCTCCCGCGCGGTCTGGATTCAAACGGTAGTAGTGCCCCACCGTGCCCGTTTTATAGCCGAGAAACTCGTAAAGCCCGAAGACCTTTTTTCGTATGTTGTTTACGCCGAGCGAACGCGCGTTTGTAAGCGCTTTAATCTTTTCTATAAGCTTAAAACCGAGGCTAAACGGCGCGCCCTTTTTCGTAAGAATATATGAAAGCCAAATGTCGGGCGCTTCGCCTTCGTTTGCAAGAAGGAAGCCCGCGACGCTTAAAAATTCGCCCGTTTCGTCGTCCTTTGCGCAAACGAAATTAATTTCGCCGTTTCTGCGGTAGTAGTAGGCGAAGGCGGTTTCGTTATGTATGAGCGGGTGCTTTTCGCCCCAATTTATTTCGCAGAACTCACGAAAGGCTGGAAGCTCGGCTTCTCTGAGCCTATCTATGGTATAACCCATTTAGTCCGCTCCCTTCAAAAGGTTAGAGCGTAAAAGGAAGCCCTGCATTAAAGCTTGCGCTCAATTAGGCTTAGCATTTCGCCTACGTCGCGAAGCCCCTCTACCTCAGAGACGGAAAACTTAATGGAAAACGCCTTTTCGATAGCTACAAGTATATTAATCTGCTCAAGGCTGTCCCAATCCTCGATATCGGCGGCGGTAGTCTCGTCGGTTATTACAAGCTCGTCATCGTCAAAGATTTCCCTAAAAATTTCCGTTACCTTCTCGGTTATTTCAGTTCTGTTCATAGTGCACCTCTATAGCGTTATTTTTATTTTCGTAGCTTTCAGGAATACTGTAGCTCCAGCGGCTGTCGTTTCCGTTCTGTTCGGTCTTGTTGAAGCCCAGCGAGCCATAGTAATCTTTAACTATAACGTTCTTCGCCGTTTCAAGGTAGTTTCCCATTATTGTTTTAACGCCCGCTTTTTTTGAAAGCTCCACGAGCGTATCGAACATAGCAAATTCAAGCTCGCGCTTGAATACTCGGCAGCTCATCACCCAAAGCTCTATATCGAGGGCGTCGCCCTTCTTTTCGCCGACAATCAAAGCGACGATACCGTTGTCGCCGAACTTATCCTCAAGCCGTCCGTAAAGGGTTATAAAGCGGTCATCCTCGGCGCGCTCAAGCATCTCCTCCGCGCTGTAGCGGCGTGTAGTCAAATTAAACTGATTAGTTTTATTCGCGAGCGCCGTTATGCGCTCAAGGCGGCTCTCGGTAAAAGGACCGAAGTAGCCCTTCATATTAAGAGACTTTAGATATTCTCCGTAATCGCTGAAGCTTTGCTCCTCCGCCTCGCGAAGCGCGTTTTGCTTATACATTTCAGCGCGTTTAATGTCGTCGGCGGTAATCGAGGTTACCTCAAAGTAGCCGCCAGCGGAGATAACGTCCGCGAAACGCTCCGCCGCGGTAAGCTCGGGTATGGCAACACCGAGCGCCGCTTGGCGCACAATCTCGCGTTCGGCGGGGTTGTCGTCGGCAAAGACCATAGAATCTACGCCGATATTTAGCTGTTTCGCGCTTGCCGTAAGGTTTAGCGGCTTCGGGTCCCAATTAGCGCGGAAGGTGAGAAAATCGCTTTCTTTAAGAATTGACGAGGGGTGGGTAAAGCCGCTCTTCGCCGCCGCCTCCTCGTTTTTAGAGCACACGCCGAGAATTACGCCTATGCCCGAAAGCTCCTTCGCGTAACGCTGCAAATCGAGGTGAGCTATCCCCTTCGGGCTTTCGGTGCCGAGCACAATGCCCTCTACGCCGTCGTCGCCGATAACACCGCTCCAAAGGGTGTTGTCGAGGTCGAGCATAAGCGCCTTTTTGTTTTTGCCGAAGACAGACTTTATTATAGACGCGAGCGAGTGGCAATGATAGGGAATAGCGTCGGGCGCGATAGAATATTTGTAGGAATTATAGTAGGACGGGTCGCTGAAGGCGTTAAGCCCATACCGCGCCGAAAGGTAGTTATAATCGTTAACGTAAAAGCCCTTATGACCCTCGGCGTATTGGGCGAGCAGCTCGTTTAGCCGCCGCACAAAGCGCACCTTGCCTGACGGCGAAACCGCCTCGTAGTTACCCATTACACGAACGAGCGGGTATTCAAAGTTGTTCGCTATCACCGCGCAGCCGAACGTTGCCGATGCGTCGTAAACCTTTTTAAAACGGGCGAAGGCGGCTTCAAGCTTTTTGTCGCAAAGCTCGGCGGAGTCGCCCGCCGTAACCATAGGCTCCACGTTGTGAAGGCTTGTGTTAAGGAAGATAACGTCTGGCTTAAAGGCGGCGAGTGTGCCGTCGTCGAAGACGGTGTCCTCGAAAAACCTTCCGTAGTCGCCGACATAAAACTCGGGCTTAATTCCGTTATCAAGCAAGAACAGCTCAAGGATATTCTTTATTTCGCCTATCGTCGTGCCCGAGAGCAGCGCGATACGCTTTTCAAGAAGGTTCTCCTTTTGCAGTAATTCTTTTTTTAAAGCGCGTTTGCTTTGCATAATCTGCGCGCTGTCAAAGGGGTATTCCAGCATAGTTCCTCCATAAAAAAGAAGTACATATATTATAATAGCAACAGTGAAAATATGCAAACGGGACTAAAATAGTTAATATCGACAGTTTTTCAAAAAATATTTGAACATTTGGCACAAATATGGTATATTGCATTCATAAAGGAAAAGAAAGGAAGCGGCGCTGTGAATTTACTTTATGCTCTTCTCATAATTCTCGGCGTTTTTCTTATATATTTAGTTACTGTAGGCGTGCTTCTGCTTCGCGTGGCGATAGTTCGTACCGATAAGCGCGACTGGAACTTTGACCCCGAACAGGATGACCCAAAAAGCTTTCCGCCCTCGGGCAATTCACCCTACCGAACAAACGCAAGGGAAAGCAATATCTGGTGGAACAGCCAGAAGCTTGAGCGAATGGAGCTTACCTCCTTCGACGGGCTTCGGCTTGTCGGGCACCTTCTTTACGCAAAGAAGAAAACCAACCGCCTCGCCTTCGTGGTGCACGGACACCGCTGTGTTTCGGGCGAGATGGGCTTTATCTCGCATATGTATTACGAGCTTGGCTACAATGTCTTTTGCGCCGACCAGCGCGCCCACGGAAAGAGCGAGGGCAAATATATTGGAATGGGCTGGCTTGAGCGGCACGATATGAACGACTGGATAGAGCTGCTTTTAAAGAAGCTCGGCGCGAATACCGAGATAGTGCTACACGGAATTTCAATGGGCGCGGCTACGGTTATGATGATGAGCGGCGGGCGCGACCTTTCCGATAACGTTAAATGCGCCATAGAGGACTGCGGCTATACCACCGCGTACGACACCTTTTTAAGCCACCTTAAGCGCGACTTTAAGCCGCTTCCGTTTAAACGTTTAGCTGTCGCCTCGGCGGGGATATTCGCAAGAGTATTCGCGGGCTACGGGTTTAAGGAAGCGTCGGCGAAGAAGCTGATTAAGGACGCGGTATTCCCAATGCTTTTTATCCACGGTACCCACGACGACGTGGTTCCGTTTGAAATGATGCGCGAGCTTTACGACGCCCACGGCGGAAACAAGCAGATGCTTGTTATAGAGTGCGCTCGGCACGGCGTCAGTTATTTCGATAAGACCGACGAGTACGTTTCAAAGGTAAAGGAATTTATCGCTCAATACGACTGACAGGTCTTCTTTGCCTCGTCGGTGCGCTTCCTCATAATGAGGTAGCTTTCAACGAACTTCATCATCTGCCGCGGGTCGCGCGGCGCGAGCGCGTAGTTTTCTTTTTCTCCGTGTATGTCGATAGCCCAGAAGGTGCAGTTGTGCGGAAGGGTTGTCTGGTGCTCATAAAGCGCCTCGACCGAGAACGGCTCGCCGTCTCTTGTGCCGTTAAAATGTATTCCCGTTTCGTCTACGCTCATTCTTCCCTCGCCGCAGTCAAAGTAACCTTGCTTGCCCTCAACCGTACGCATTAAACGACAGGGCGAAACGAAGGGTAACGCGCCCGCGTCAATTTCTGTGTTTATGGCGTTTCTTTGAAGGTTAAACCACGAAGCGCAGTTGTCGGCAACGGTTTCGCCGTCTGCGGCGTGTAGGAAGCCGTAGTCGTCAAGCTCTACAGAGTAACCGCATTCGCAGCAGGTAAGACGGTTTTTCCCGTCGGTTGTCATAGAGAAATCGGTTCCGCAGTTAACGCAACGGTAAAGGATGTTTTGTAGTCCGCTTGTGGTTCTCGGCTTGCGGGATTTTGCCATTACCTCACGCTGCCACTCAAAATCGTTATAGCTTAACTCCCTTTTTAGGATTTCGTATATTTCCTCTACAGAAAGCGCTTCTATCTCATCCGAGGTGAGTATAACCCGAGCGTAAACCTCGCACCTTGCGGGGAACTTCTTGTGCGGCGCCCACTTAGGGAAGGCAAGATGGTTTCCGCGCACGGTGGAAGCCGCGACGGGAACGCCGAGCTTTTTTACAAGCTTCGCCGTGGACTCGTCGAAATCGCTCGTCTCGCCCGTGTAGCAGGTCTGCCCCTCGGGGAAGATACAGACGTTTTCGCCGCGCTCGATTATGCGAAGCACGCTTTTTATAGCCTTTGTGTCAGGTACAAACTGGCGTTTCGGAATACAGCCCATATGCTGAAGCAGCCGCCCGAGCAGCGCGTGGTGGAAGAAGTAGGTCGTCACCATAATATGCAGCTTCCTCGGGTAAAGGGCGATAGCGTCCATTAGAAAATCGTAGTTGCTCTCGTGGTTGGAGAGAAGAAGAAAAGGCGACTTAAGCTCCCGTACGCCTTCGTTTTTAATTTCAAGCCCATAAAAGAGCCGAAACCATAGCTTCACCGCGTGTACCGCGAGCCAATACAGGAAAGAATCTATCTTATGAACGTCGTAGAGGTTCCGAGTGGTTTTCTTTTTCAAGGTTGCGCTCCCGTCTGCTGAAAATAGCTGATTTTATATGTTAATAAAGATATTTTAGCATAATAATAAATAAGATAAAAGTATCGCCGCAAAGGAGATTTGCATGAGAGGAATAAAAAAAGCCGCTTGCTTGCTGCTTGCCGCGTTAACGCTGTTAACGACGGCTTGCTCGCGCACCGCTACAGCCTACGGCTCGGCAAGAGGCTACGAGGGTAATATTTCGCTTTGCGCGAAACGAAACGAGGAAGGCTTTGCGCTGACGATAGAAAAATCCGAGGAATCGGCGGGGATAGGCAGTACGGCGCTTGAGCTTATTGTAAAATCAATAAACGAGAGACAATGTCTCGACGTGGACGTTGTTTCGGGCGCGACGGTGACGAGCGACGCGGCGATAGAAGCGGCAAAGAAGGCGCTTACTAAGGTGGGCTACGACGAGGAGGATTTGATGTATTCCTCCGTCATTAACGATATAACCGATAAAAGTCTTTACTGCGACGTGCTTGTAATAGGCGCGGGCGGCGCGGGACTTACCGCGGCGATAGCGGCGGCGGAAAAGGGCGTTAAGGTAATTGTTGTTGAAAAGATGGGTATACCCGGCGGCACCACCGCGCGCAGCGACGGTAAGATTATGGCGGCGGGCACCTCTATACAGAAATACAATATAGTTTCCGACTCAAGCTCAGGGCTTGCAAGCTTCCTTTATTCCTACGCGGGAAATAACGTGGACAGCGCGCGGCTTTTGGATATGGCGGCGAATTCCGCGGGCAACCTCGATATGCTTACCACTCTCGGCGTACGTTTTTCAAACGTTCTTCTGCCGACCTATACGGGGCAGGAGCCCGAGCGGGTACACCTTATTTCCGACGGCACAAACACGGGCGGCGGATACCTTATCGAGCCGCTGGTAAGAGCGGCGGCGGCGAATGGGGTGGAGATTTACTACAACACCGAGGCGTATTCGCTTATAAGCAGCGCAACAAACGTCGTGCTTGGCGCAAAGGCGCAGAAGGCGTCGGGCGGAGTGCTTTCGATATACGCGACCTCGACCATTATCGCGACGGGCGGCTACGACAGAAGCGGCGAGCTTTTACGCGAGCTTACCGAGGCAAATCCCGAAAACGTCGTTTCGCTTACGGCGAGCGGCAGTACGGGCGACGGCATTACGCTTGCGCGGCAGGTGGGGGCGAACATACTTCACGGCGCGCCGATAGCTACGCTTCAGGATTATGTCGGCGACACCAACGGAGAGTATAAAGGAATACTTGTGAACAGCAGAGGCGAACGGTTCGCTAATGAAACGGAAGAGGGCTTCCTTTTAAGCGGCGAGCTTTACGCGGGCGGTAGCGCTCAGGCTTATTATATCGTTGACCGCCACGGAAGCCACGGCGACTGGGAGGCGGAGGTAGAAGCGGGGCGTATCTTTAAAGCCGATACCCTTCAAGAGCTCGGCGGTAAGATAGGCGCGTCGGCGCTGCACTCCACGGTTACGGGCTACAATTCGCTCTGCGCGAGAGGCGAGGATACTATATTTAAAAGACCCGCTAAATATTTAACTCCGCTTACCGACGGGCCGTTTTACGCGGTGCCGTATTCTGCGCTTACCTATGGCGCTACGGGCGGCATAGAAACCAACCTCAGCTGCGCGGTGCTGGACGAATACGGTATTATTGAGGGGCTTTATGCCGCGGGAGAGGCGGCGAACGGCGTATACTTCGACTACCGCTATCCCGGCTTCGGCGCGTCTATCGCACAGGCGATAGAAACGGGAAGAATTTCTGGCGAGCGCGCGGCGGCGGACGCAATATACCTTAACGAGAGCGAAGCGAAGCTTGCGATTGAGGCGGAGAAGCCGCCTATAGAAAGGCCTTACACCCTTTACCCCGTTAAGCATTACTATTAAGAAACGACAAAAAACGCGCGGGAATTTCTCTTCCCGCGCGTTCTCTTTATATTGCGCGTTATAGCGAAAAGTGTTATTATTAACAGTAATAAAATACATAGGAGAAGGTTATGAAGGAAGGCAACGTTTTTATATTTGAACATCCGCTTATTCAGCACAAGATTTCCATTATTCGCGACATGAACACCAACACTAAGGACTTTCGCGAGCTTATCGACGAGATAGCTATGCTTATGGTCTACGAGGCGACTAAGGATTTTCCGCTTACCGAGGTGGAGATTGAAACGCCCGTAGCTAAAACTAAGACTAAGATGCTTACCGATAAAAAGGTTTCGCTTGTTCCGATATTAAGGGCGGGGCTCGGTATGGTAGCGGGCGTACAAAAGCTTCTGCCGAACGCGCGCGTAGGTCATATCGGTCTTTACCGCGACCCCGATACCCACGACCCTGTGCAGTACTACTGCAAGCTGCCCGAGGATATTGCCCAAAGCACCGTTATTCTTCTTGACCCTATGTTCGCTACGGGCGGCAGCGCCTCGGCGGCGTTCGATTATTTAAAGAGCATTGGCTGCAAGGACCTTCGTATGCTGTGCATAATCGCGGCGAGACCCGCTATTGAGCGGTTTAAGACCGAGCACCCCGACGTTACTATCTACTGTGCGGCGGTGGACGAAAAGCTTAACGAGCACGCCTATATCGTTCCCGGTCTTGGCGACGCGGGCGACAGAATTTTCGGAACTAAATAAACAGATAAAAGAGCGGTTATATCTCCGCTCTTTTTTGTTGCCGTAAACGCTAAAGTCCTTTTTTCGTCGCTTTTTCGTGTTGACTTAAAGTGGCGCTGTTGATACACTTATAGTATAAAGTATAAGGCGGTAAAAGGCTATGGAGTTAAAGACACCCTTGTACGACGAGCACGTCAGGCTCGGCGGGAAGATGGTGGAGTTTGCGGGCTACTTGCTTCCCGTGCAGTACGAAACGGGCGTAATAGCGGAGCATATGGCGGTGAGAACGAAAGCGGGGCTCTTTGACGTTTCGCATATGGGAGAGGTGCTCTACGAGGGTAAGGACGCGCTCGCTAACCTCAATAGGCTTTTGACTAACGACTTTACCGATATGCCGAACGGACGCGTTCGCTACAGCGTTATGTGCAACGACGCTGGCGGCTTGGTGGACGACCTTATTGTATATAAGCACAACGACGAAAAGTATATGGTGGTGGTAAACGCGGGTAACCGCATAAAGGACGCCGAATGGATGAGGGCGCACCTCTTCGGTGACGTTTCCTTCACAGACCTTTCTGAGGATACCGCCGAGATTGCCCTTCAGGGTCCGCTCGCGGAAGCGATACTTAAAAAGCTTATTACGGATGAACAGGTACCGAAGAAATACTACACCTTCATTCCCGACGTGGAGGTAAGCGGAATAAACTGTATCGTTTCAAGAACGGGTTACACGGGCGAAAGCGGCTTTGAGCTTTACACAGATAACGCAAACGCCGTAAAGCTTTGGAATATACTTTTAAAGACGGGCGAGAGCGAGGGGCTTATCCCCTGCGGGCTCGGCGCGCGCGACACCCTGAGGCTTGAGGCGGCAATGCCGCTTTACGGGCACGAGATGGACAGCGTAATCACTCCGCTGGAAACGGGGCTCAATTTCGGCGTGAAGCTTGATAAACCCGATTTTGTCGGGAAAGCGGCGCTTCTTAATAAAGGCGAGCCGACGATAAAACGGGTGGGCTTAAAGGTAACAGGGCGCGGAATTGTGCGTGAGCATTGCGACATATACGCAGAAGACCGATTAATCGGACATTCAACTTCTGGCACCCACGCGCCGTTTTTGGGCTACCCCATAGCTATGGCGCTGATAGACAAGGCATACTCAGCGGTTGGCACCAAGCTTTACGCCGATGTGCGCGGGCGCAGGGTGGAGGTTGAAGTAACGCCGCTTCCGTTTTACAAGAAATCGAAATAACGACAAATATAAGGAGAAAAGACGATGGAATTAAAGGAAAGCTTATTATATTCAAAAAGCCACGAGTGGGTGGAGGAAAAGGAAAGCAGCGTTTTAGTCGGAATTACCGATTACGCTCAAAACGAGCTTGGCGACATCGTTTTCGCGAACCTTCCTGAAATCGGCGACACGGTGGCTAAGGGTGTGCCCTTCGGCGACGTGGAATCGGTCAAGGCGGTGAGCGACATCTATTCCCCCGTATCCGGAAAGGTCGTGGCGGTGAACGAGGAGATTATCGACTCGCCCGAAAAGATGAACAACGCCCCTTACGAGGCGTGGCTTATTGAGGTCGGCGAGATATCCGAGCGCGAGCCGCTTATGAGCGCGGTGGATTACAAAGCTTTTTGCGAGAACGAGGGTAAGTAGCCTTAATAACAAGCCGAAAGGATAAAGCATGGGAAGCTATATTCCGTCAACCAAGGAAGAACAAAAGCTAATGATGAAAAAGCTCGGCATAGATGATATCGCCGGGCTTTATCAAAATGTGCCCAAGGAGATACAGATAGATAAGCTAAAGCTACCAGCGGGCAAAAGCGAGCTTGAGGTTATCTTAGAAATGAAGTCGCTCGCGGGGAAGAACCGAGTTTTCGGCTCGGTGTTCCGTGGCGCGGGCGCCTATAACCACTATATCCCCGCTATAGTAAAGAGCGTGACGGCTAAGGAGGAATTCCTCACGGCGTACACTCCCTACCAAGCGGAGATAAGCCAAGGCATATTACAGTCGATATTCGAGTACCAAACGGGAATATGCGAGCTTACGGGAATGGACGTATCTAACGCGAGCGTCTACGACGGCGCGACAGCCGCGGCTGAGGCGGTGGCTATGTGTACCGACAGGAAGAGGAAGAAAGCGGTTATTTCGGAGAGCTGTAACCCGATGACGATTGAGACGGTAAAGACCTACTGCTTCGCGTCAAACACCGAGCTTACGGTTCTTCCCGCGCGAAACGGCAGAACCGATACCGACGCTTTAAGAGTGTTGCTTTCCGACGAGACCGCCTGCGTAATTATCCAAAGCCCCAACTACTTCGGGCTTATCGAGGACGGCGAAGAGATAGCGAAAGCGGCGCACGAAAGCGGCGCACGGCTTGTTATGAGCGTAAACCCTCTTGCGCTTTCCATACTTAAAACCCCGCGTGAGTGCGGCGCGGATATTGCCGTGGGTGAGGGACAGCCGCTTGGTATGCCGCTTTCCTTTGGAGGACCGTATCTTGGCTTTATGGCGGCGAGGGAGGATTTACTTCGTCGGCTTCCCGGGCGAATAGTTGGCGAAACTACCGACGCCGAGGGACGGCGTGCCTTTGTTCTTACCCTTCAAGCGCGCGAACAGCATATTCGCCGCGAAAAGGCTTCGTCGAATATCTGCTCGAACGAGGCGCTATGCGCTATGACCGCGAGTGTTTATATGGCGGCAATGGGCGAACGGGGAATGAAGAGGGCGGCGACTCTTTCCGCTTCAAAGGCGCACTACCTAAAAGAAAAGCTCGGAGAAATCGGGTTTACCGCCTCATATGAGGGCGAATTTTTTAACGAATTCGTGACGAAAACAAGGATAGACGCGTTCCTGCTTGAAAGAAAGCTTGAGGCAAGCGATATACTTTCTGGGCTTCCGCTTTCAAAAAACGAAATGTTATGGTGCGCTACGGAGCTTAACACGAAAGAGCAGATAGACGCGCTTATTTTAGCGGTAAAGGAGGCGACGGCGTAATGGAGCTTTTGTTTGAACGAAGCAGAAGCGGGCGTTATCTTTCGCTGTTGCCGCCTTGCGACGTAGAGGAATACTCTTTTGACGAGAGCCTTCTTCGCAAAGCGACGCTGTTGCTTCCCGAGCTTTCGGAGACCGACGTTTCCCGCCACTACACCGAGCTTGCGAAGCAGACCCACGGCGTAAATGACGGCTTCTATCCCTTGGGCTCCTGCACGATGAAGTACAACCCCCGCGTAAACGAAGAGGCGGCGGCGCTCGAGGGCTTTACGGGCGTACATCCCTTACAACGCGCGGAAACGGTGCAAGGCTCGCTTGAGGTATTGGCAAAAGCGGGCGAGGTGCTTTGCGAGATAACGGGTATGGATGAGATGACCTTTCAACCCGCGGCGGGCGCGCACGGCGAATTTTTAGGGCTGTTACTTATTAAGGCTTACCATAAAAGCAGGGGCGACGATAAGAGAACTAAGATAATCGTGCCCGATTCCGCGCACGGCACAAACCCCGCCTCCGCCGCTATGAACGGTTTTGAGGTGGTTTCCGTCGCGTCCAATGCCGAGGGCGGCGTGGATATAGCGGCGCTTAAAGCCGCGCTTTCGGACGAGGTCGCGGGGCTAATGCTTACTAACCCCAACACGCTCGGTATCTTCGATAAAAACATACTTGAGATAACGCGGCTTGTCCACGAGGCGGGCGGGCTTTGCTACTATGACGGCGCTAACCTTAACGCCATAATGGGCGTGGCGCGCCCGGGCGATATGGGCTTCGACGTGGTTCACCTAAACCTTCACAAAACCTTCTCCACCCCGCACGGCGGCGGTGGACCGGGCAGCGGCGCGGTGGGCTGTAAGAGTATACTCGCACCCTTCCTCACGCGCGACCTTGTGAAGAGAACACCTGACGGCGGCTTTTGCTTATACGACCCGAGCGAGACGGTGGGCAGGGTGAAGGAGTTTTTCGGAAACTTCCTTGTTGTTGTAAAGGCGCTTGCCTATGTTTTGACTATAGGCGGCGAGGGCGTTCGCGAGGCGGCGGAAAACGCCGTGCTTAATGCAAACTACCTAAAGGCGCTTTTAAGCGAGGATTTCGACGCGGCGTACGAGGGCGAATGTATGCACGAGTTTGTGCTTTCGCTTGAAGAGTTTAAGAAAGAAACGGGTGTCTCGGCGCTTGATATAGCGAAGGGCCTTATCGACTACGGTATCCACCCGCCAACTATGTATTTCCCGCTTATCGTTCATGAGGCGCTAATGTTTGAGCCGACAGAAACGGAAAGCCGCGAGACGCTTGAGGCGGCGGCGAGGGCTATGAAGGAGCTCGCCGCGCTTGCGCGTACCGACCCTGAAAGGCTACATACCGCGCCGCATACCGCGCCGATAGGCAGACCCGACGAGGTTAAAGCGGCGAGAAGCCCGAGACTTCGTTATACATTCGAATAAAACGGCGCGCCCGAAAAGAAAGGAAACGCTATGCTGAAAGTTCTTGAAACAAAAAGCACCGACGTCTACTATAACCAAGCGCTGGAGAAGCTGCTTTTCGACAGGGCTAAGAACGGCGAAATTATTCTATATCTGTGGCGCAACGACAACGCGGTGGTTGTAGGGAAGAACCAAGACCTCTTTTCAGAGGTGAACGTTCCCGCCTTCAAGGCGACGAGCGGAAAGCTTGCGCGCAGAATTTCGGGCGGCGGCGCCGTATACCACGACCTTGATAATTTAAACTATACCTTTATAGCGCACAACTCTCTTTTTAACGTAGGACGGCAGTTCTATGTTATAACTTCCGCGCTGAAAGCGCTGGGAATAGGGGCAGATATCACGGGACGGAACGACATAGAGGTGGACGGGAGAAAGATTTCGGGCTCCGCCTTCTACCGTTCGGGCAACTTCTCCCTACACCACGGCACGCTTATGACAAAATGCAACGAAACGAAGCTGGAGCGGTTCCTCACCCCCGACAAAACGAAGCTCGCTACTAAGGGAGTGAACTCAGTCGGTGCTCGCGTGGGGTCGCTCGGCGACAGCCGCGAGATAACGACAAAGGAGCTTTCGTCTGCGCTGTGCGAAGCGTTTTCGGCAATTTACGGCGGCGAGCTGTATTACAAGGACGAGCAGTCGCTTGTGAAAACGGCGGAAAGCAGAGCGGCGCAGTTCAGCGACCCCTTATGGATAGAGCGCGGCGGAAGAAGATACGAAACGGTGGTAAAGACCCACTTTTTCTGGGGCGGCTTTACATTAAAATACAACCGCGACAGAGACAGAATAGGCGAGGTTCAGATTGATACCGACGCGCTGGAGACGGAGATTTTTCCGAGGCTCGAAAAGGCTCTTGTCGGCGCGGGAGCTACCTGCGGCGGAATATACGAGACGCTAAAGGGCTTTAAGCCGCAAAGCGCCGCCGAGGAAACGATAATACAGGATTTAAAAGCTTTTTTCTATGAAGAGGAAGCGTAGATGACAGAAAAGTATGATGTTGTAATTATAGGCGCTGGACCCGCGGGCTATGTCGGGGCGATACGCGCGGCAAGGCTCGGCAAAAAGGTTGCGCTTATCGAGAGCGACGAGGTTGGCGGCACCTGCCTTAATAGGGGCTGTGTGCCCACGAAGGCGTTGTTACATTCCGCTGAGTTTTTTTCAAAGATAAAAAACGCCGCGCGGCTCGGTATAACCATAGAGGGCGCGGGCTTTGATTTTATGAAGCTTCAGGAGCGAAAGGAAGAGGTGGTTACGCGGCTTCGTGCGGGCGTAGAGACGCTTCTTTCAGCGAACGGCGTTACGCTCCTTTGCGGAAAAGCGAAGATACTCTTTGCGGACACCGTGGCGGTAGACGGCGAGAAAATACAAACCGACAGAATACTCATCGCGACCGGCGCAAGACCCGCCGTGATACCCATAGAGGGCGCGTCGCTTGACGGAGTGCTTACAAGCGACACGCTGCTGTCGCTTGAAGAGTTCCCCAAAAGCCTTGTAATAATCGGCGGCGGAGTAATAGGCGTTGAGATGGCGACCCTCTTTTCGTCGCTTGGCGCAAGGGTTACGGTGGTGGAAGCGGAAAGTAGGCTTCTTCCGTCTCTCGACCTTGAGCTTTCGCGCTCCGCTTCGGCAATGTTAAAGAAGCGCGGAGTAACTTTAGCGACAGCGGCAAGGGTAGAAAGAATTGAAAAGACGAAGAACGGACTTTGTTGCGTATATGAGGATAAAGGCGAGCTGAAACGCGCCGAGGGCGAAAGGGTGCTTATCTCGGTGGGGAGAAAGCCAAATACGGACGGACTTTTCGCGGACGGCTTTTCGGTTAAAACGGAGCGCGGCTACATAGTAGCAAACGAGAAAGGCGAGACAAGCGAAAAGGGCGTTTACGCCGCGGGCGATGTTGTGTTGGGACGTCCCCAGCTTGCGCACGCCGCGTCCGCGTCTGCGACGAACGTCGTAAACGCTATGTTCGGTGAAGCGCCTGCATACGATTTAAACGTCATACCCTCCTGCGTTTACACAAGCCCTGAAATAGCTTCGGTGGGACTTACTGAGAAGGAGGCGCAGGAACGGGGGATAAACGCCGTCACAGGAAAGTTTATAATGTCGAACAACGCGCGAACGCTTATAGCCACAGACGAGCGGTGCTTTATAAAAACGGTGTTTGACGGCGACACAAAGAGGTTAATAGGCGCGCAGCTTATCTGCGAGCGGGCAACGGATATGGTAGGCGAGCTTGCGACGGCGATAGCAAACGGGCTTACCGCCGAGCAGCTTTTAAAAGCGGTAAAGGCGCACCCCACCTTTTCGGAGGGGATAGCCGAGGCGGTGGAAGACGCCTTCGGCGGCGCGGTACACGCAATTCCGAGGAAATAAAAATTATTAAAGCTCCGACGTTATGTCGGAGCTTTAATAATGCTCTGGTAGCGTGCGCAGGTCGGTAAGCCCTAAGATATAGTCGGTAGTGGTACTAAATCTTTTCGCAAGCACAATTAACAGGTCGGTAGGAATGTCGCGGTAGCCCTGCTCGTATCTGAAATACTGCGTTTGAGTTATATTCAAAAATGCCGCAAGCTGACGCTGGGTAAGGTCGTTATCCTCGCGAAGCTCGCGTAGCCTTTTATAGTACCCCATTCGCCCCTCCTGATATCTAATTGGATATCTTGACAATACCACGATGAACGGATACAATTATTGTATGATATCCATTCGGATATCATACAAATAAATTATGTCATTACAGAGGAGGCAGATATGTACTGTAAGAACTGCGGGCGAAGACTTGAGGAGGACGAAAATTTCTGCAAAAACTGCGGAGAAGCTCAGAATAGCAAGGTGCCGACTATAAGAACAGCAACACCGCTGCCGAATATAAACGCCGAAAGAGCGGTTGAGATAGGAAGCCTTGCGGCATCAGTACTGACGGTAATTTTGCTGTTTGTTAACTGGGTGGATATCACATATCTTTCTTGGTACGGTGAAAAATCGAAGTTTTCTGCGTTAGGTCTATATTTCGGTATTAAGTCGCTCGGAGAGAATACGATTATAGATTACGGGAGCGTAGAGT
>CAYWJF010000031.1:0-18532 GCA_964458545.1 uncultured Oscillospiraceae bacterium
TTCAAAAAAGTCGGTGGTTTCAATAGCCCATACAGACGCAAGCTACGAGGAAGCCATAGCGGGAATAAACGTAGGCGCTACACACCTGACCCATCTTTTCAACGCTATGCCGCCGCTTCATCACAGAAAACCGGGCGTAATCGGCGCGGCGGCTGAGGATAAAAGGATAGCAGGCGTGGAGCTTATCAGCGACGGAATACACGTTCACCCGAGTATGGTTCGCCTTGCGTTTTCCGTCTTCGGCGCCGAACGAATCTGCCTAATCTCGGACGCGCTTTCCTGTTGCGGCGAAAGTGACGGTGAGTATATGCTGGGCGGACAGAAGGTTTATGTCAGCGGGAAAACCGCGACGCTTGCCGACGGCACGCTTGCGGGCAGCGTCGCAAATCTTTTCGACTGTATGAAAAGAGCGATTGAATTTGGAATTGCTCCCGAGGACGCGATAAGAGCGGCGAGCTATAACCCCGCGCGTGAGCTGGGAGTGCAGAACCGCGTCGGCTCAATAGCTCTCGGCAGGTGCGCCGATTTTATTGTTTGCGGAAGCGGGCTGAAGCTTAAGGAGGTTTACATTGACGCTGAGCTCGTCGAAAAGAGGCGTATATGAAGAGATATAGGGTTCAAGCCATAGACAAAATGCCCGAGAGCTGGAGCGCAGTTGAAAAGGTTGAAATTTCAAGCTACCTATGGCGTAAGGGATACGCGCCCCGCGTTACGGCGGCGGCGGTATATGTAAAAAACAAGGGCTTTGCGGTGCATATGACCTGCGCCGAACAGAAGCCAAGGGTAACCTTCTTTACCGCGGACTCTCCCGTGTGGGAGGACAGCTGTATGGAGTTTTTTGCGAATTTCGCTCCCGAAAAGAGCGGTGCATATATAAATATGGAGGCGAACGCTGTGGGAACGCTTTGCTGCGGCTTCGGCAACGGGCGCAAGCAGAGGGCGCGGGTGGCAACTATGCCCGTTGCTTGTCCTACTGCGGAAGCGGTGGTATCAGCCGAAAGCTGGAGCTGCGACTTTTTTATACCGCTTGAAACGATAGCTTTTATGTTTGGAAAAAGTGAGTTTAAAAAGGGCGATATAATACGGGGTAACTTTTACAAGTGCGGAGATAAAACCGAAGCCGAGCATTATGGCTGCTGGAGCGTTATAGAAACGCCGCTGCCCGATTTTCACAGACCGGAGTTCTTCGGCGAGCTAATAATTGATTAAGTTTTTCGGTAATATAAAAAACAACCCCGCGCTGTAGTTTTGCGCTACAGCGTGGGGCGTTTTAAGTTCTGAATGAACTACAAAAAAGATTTTATTCAAGTGCCGAAGCAGAAAGAACCACGGTAGATAAGATTATCGTGAGAGAAGAAGCACAGTCAGGCTTTGTATTGAAGCTTAACTGTTTTTTATCATAAACTCCGCTATCGCGTCGATATGAACGGCGGCGGTGTTTACCGTTGGAACAGTAAGGTCACCTTCCTTAATCATTAGCGGAATTTCTGTGCAGCCCAGTACTACGCAATCTGCGCGCTGTTCGCTTATATACCGCTCTGCCGCCGCTATCATCTTTGCTTTGTCTTCGGGGTCTACAATGCCGTTTTCAAGCTTCGGGAAGATGAAGGAATGTATAAGCGCTATATCCTCCTCGCTCGGCGTAATGGCGGAAATTCCGTAGCTTTCAAGCGCCGTGGAATACAGCCCGCTTTTCATTGTGAACGCCGTGCCGAGTATCAGCGCGTGCTTGTAACCGTTTTTCGCGATATATTTGCAGGTTTCGTCGACTATACTTATAAGGGGAAGCGGCGAATGTTCCACAAGCTCGTCAAAGACGATATGCGGCGTGTTCGACGCCATAGCCGCCGCCGTTGCGCCAGCGTTTTTAAGGTTTTCGACCGACGAGAGAAGAAGCGAGACCACACCCTCGTTATCGCCCTTTGAAAAAAGTTCTGTCATGGCGTACATATCCATGCTGTCTATAACGAGCGGAGCGCATCTTCCCGTCGCATCAAAATACATTTTTGTTAAGCCGTCGTAATAATCGAGCGTTGAAGCGGGACCGATGCCGCCGACAATTCCGAATTTCATAATCTCTACCTTGCTTTCGTTTTTTCTGATTATAGCTTGTTTTTTTCCTTACTTCAACCTTGCCGTACATTTCACGTTAACAACTTTGTGTTATGCTCATTTTCGTTGCCGTTTGACGGCGAATGCAATTATTTGGTACAATGATTCTATTGTTTGTGAAAGGGGGACTGAAAAATGCTAAAGCGCAACTATTCCGAGCTTACGCCAGAGATACTAAGTCTTTCGGAGCGCTGTAACAGCGAGGGACAGATTAACAAGGAGCTATATGTAAAATACAACGTTAACCGTGGGCTTCGCGACCAGAACGGCAAGGGTATCCTCACGGGTCTTACCGAGATATCCGAAATCCACGCGAAGGACCTTGTGAACGGCGAGGAGGTCCCCTGCGAGGGCGAGCTTTTCTACCGCGGCTACAACGTGAAAGGGCTTGTTGAAGGCTTCGTAGAGGACGAAAGACAGGGCTTTGAGGAGATTATCTACCTGCTTCTTACGGGCGAGCTTCCCACGGCAAAGGAGCTTGAGGAGTTTAGAAAGATACTTTCAAGCTACCGCTCGCTTCCCAACAGCTTTGTACGCGATATTATTATGAAAGCGCCGAGCTCGAATATGATGAACTCGCTCGCGCGAAGCGTGCTTGCGTTTTATTCCTATGACACCAACCCCGACGACACAAGCCTTCCAAATGTGCTTCGTCAGTGCTTGCAGCTGATTTCGATTTTCCCTATGCTTGCTGTATACGGATATCAAGCGTACGAATATTACCTTAAAAAGAGCACAAGCTTTTTCATACATAACCCGCGTCCTGACCTGTCAATTGCGGAAAACCTATTATATATGCTTCGTATCGACGGAAGCTATACCCCGCTTGAGGCAAGGCTTCTTGACCTTTCGCTTATCGTCCACGCGGAGCACGGCGGCGGTAACAACTCCTCCTTCACCACCCACGTCGTAAGCTCCTCTGGCACCGATACCTACTCTGCCGTGGCGGCGGCGCTCGGTTCCTTAAAAGGTCCGAAGCACGGCGGCGCAAACATTAAGGTTTGCGAGATGGTCAAGGATATTAAGAAGAACGTTCACGACTGGACCGACGACGAGGAGGTGAGCGCCTACCTCGCTCGAATTCTACATAAAGAGGCGTTTGACAACTCGGGGCTTATATACGGCATAGGTCACGCAGTTTATTCGGTAAGCGACCCGCGCGCGGAAATCTTCAAGGGCTTTGTCGGAAAGCTCGCAAAGGAGAAGCACCGCGAAAAGGAGTACGCGCTTTACGAAACGATAGAGCGGCTCGCCCCGGTGGTAATAGCGCGTGAGCGCCAGATGTTCAAGGGCGTCAGCGCGAACGTAGACTTTTTCAGCGGCTTCGCCTATCAGATGCTCGGGCTTCCCGAGGAGCTGTTTACCCCGATATTTGCCGTCGCGAGGATTGCTGGCTGGAGCGCGCATAGGCTTGAAGAGCTAATTAACGGCAACAAGATTATCCGCCCCGCCTACCTTTCGGTACTGCCGAGACGCGATTACAAAAGCATAAAGGAAAGATAGGAAAAAAGCCCGCGAATAGCGGGCTTTTTTCACCTTGAAAATTACCTTTACTAATTGATAACGGCATAAGTATATGGTATAATAAAAAGGCTAAAACATTATAGATGGCACAAGATGCCTGTTCCGATATAACTACGTTTAAGCATTTAGTAAGCGGTAACCGGCAATCGGTTATCGTTTTGTTTATATTATCTTAAGGGGGGAAGCTTGTGACAGCCGATGACATACGGCTAAATGAGCTCGCAGAGGCTTGCATTGCCGCCACGGATTACGACGGCGCGGAGAAATATGTTGACGAGACGCTGAAGAAGAATGCGTCGAATATTACGGCATTACTGACAAAGGCTAAAATTGAGTGTTCAAAGGGCGACGCGGAAAGCGTTTTAAGGGCAATACAGAACTATAAAAAGGCTTTGGCTACGGCGGAGGCTTCTAAGGAAGAAAACCTAAGCCGAATACGCGCGGGGCTTCATAAGGCGGTGGTTTCCGCTATGTACGCCGCTTGCAACGATATGCTCGGACCCTTCGGCTTCGAGGCATACACGCGAAAAAAGCATTTCCTTACCTTCACGGAGACACTTGAAGAACTGGTAAACGACACCTGCTCGGGCGGTCTTGTGGCGTCAAACGAAGTGTTAAAAAGTATGCCAATGCTTTTACAGAAGGCGGCGACATACATCAGAAGCTCGCTGGCAAGGCGGGCGGAGGGCTCTATGGAGTGGCTTACCGAGGGCACGCAGTACGAGGACTATAAAAAGAGCATTGACGCGTGCATAGAAATAGTCGATTATTCTATCGACCGCGAGACGGAAACCATACGCAAGGTAAGGGGCTACGAAAAGATAATCTCGTGGCTGGACGCGCGAGTTTTTTCGGCAACTAACGAGCCGACGGAAAACGCGAACACGGGTGACACCCAGTACAGCTTAATCGAGTCGCTCTCCAATCCTGAGCTGGAGGTGCTAAACCAACGCCGCGCAGAGTACGCGCAGTCCCTCGAGACGCAGAAATATATTCAAGCACTTGAGCTGCTTCAGGAACGCGGAGCAAATACGGAAGGCGAACCTGTATAAAAAAATTACAAGCTAAAAAGATAAGCGGCGGTACAAAGTACCGCCGCTTTCGTATAAAAACAAGTGCCCTTGTCGTATTACAGTAAACTTCGCGTTAATCGGTTGACATAATGAAATTTGCGCCGAGTCGTGATTTTATGACCAAAACGGAATCGTTTGGCATAATAACAAGATGGCTTCGCGAGGGCTGAATGTACTGCTTAATTAAGCTTTTATGTATATCCTCGAAATAAACGTTAAACACATAACCCGAATACTTTCCGCGTATTACTCTAATTTTTTTGGAAATCCTTCCGTAGCGCTTCCCGCGCGGAGTGCCCGCATAATAATACACCCATTCGGCGAAGCAGCTCAACACGAGCACCGAGCAGACGAAAAAGCTGCAAAGAAAGGGCTTAGAAAAGCTCTTGTAAAAATCCATACAGCCGATAATAATGACAGGAAGAAGCACAAAAAAGATGATTGAGCGAATAAGAAGACTTTTCTTTTTTCGGCTTCGATAGAGTGAGAACTCCTCCTCGGTGAGCGGCAGGTACTCTATGTTATCTTTTCTCTTTTTCATACTTAACGCTCCGAATGAAATTTTTTAATGTAGGTGGCGAAACGATTATACTATAAAACGCTGAATTATTCAAAATGCCTTCTAAAGGTTCAAGTCCTTTCAAAAAAGAAATCAGCTAACTAATTCTGAAAAGATTAAGCTGATAGATGACAGCATTTTCGTGTTGTAAATCGTGTTGCAAGGCGGTAAAAATAACCGTTATTTTAGTATTACTCGTTCAACGGTAGTATAAAATTTAAGACAAGGCAATAACGAAAAAACGCCCTAAAATAGGGCATAAAACGCGAAAAGCACGGTATAATGGGAAATCCCCAAAACCGTGCTTTTGGTGCGGATGACAGGACTTGAACCTGCATGCCGAAGCAATGGCTCCTAAGACCATCGTGTCTGCCAGTTCCACCACATCCGCGTCAAGTATATATTTTACATAAACTAAACGAATTTTACAAGTGTTATCACACTTTTTATTTACATATTTTTATTGAATGGAACAGCTTTCTTCTGTATAATGGGTTTATTACTTTTGCGGGAGCGTTATTTATGGAGTGGCTGTACAAGCTTCAAAGAAAACACGGAAAGTTCGCGATACCGAACCTTATGCTTATTATCGTTATCGGTCAGCTTTTCATATACTTCGCGAATATGCTGTTTGCCGAGCGCGGCGTTATCTCGTGGTTTGCCTTTGACCGCGGGGCTATCCTTTCGGGTCAGGTTTGGCGGCTAATCACCTTTATCTTCGTTCCGAACGTTTCGGGTATTATTTGGCTACTGCTTTCGCTTTACTTCTATTATATGATAGGCGGCGCGCTCGAAAACGAGTGGGGCTGTTTCATCTTCAACGTGTTTTACTTTATTGGCGTTTTTTGTACCCTTATCGCGGGCTTTATTACGGGCGTTGCGACCAACCAGTTTTTAAACCTTTCGCTCTTCTTCGCCTTCGCGATACTCTTCCCAGATTACCAGATAATGCTTTTTTTCATTATTCCCGTGAAGATGAAATACCTCGCGATTGTGGACGCGGTGATTTATATATACTATTTTATTGTCGGCGGCTGGTCGCTTCGCGCGGCGATTATCGCGGCGCTCGCCAACCTTGCCGTGTTCTTCGGTGGAACGCTTATTAAAAAGCTTAAACAGAACGCGCAGTACAGAAAGAGAAGAAATGAATTTAGGCGGGAGATGAACCGCTGGAAATAGAAACGGGCGGCATAGCCGCCTTTTCGCTGTTAGGGGGAAGCAAATGAGAGAGAAGAAAGCGGTCTGCGTTGTTGCGGCTATTTTGTTTTTGCTGTTCGGACTTTCGGGCGGAGTTCTCGCTACGGACATTGCGCCGCCTTATCCGTCGGCGGAGACGATATTTGAAGAATATAATACGGAAGAAACGCTCTACAGCTACCCGCAGTATACCGAGCTTTCGGTTTACTTTAAAGACAACCCCGATACCGCGAAGGCGGGTGAATGGATTGTCTTTGAAGCGTTCCGCAACGGCGAGCAGGTGCCGGATTCCGAGCTTGCCTATGAGATAGTTTACGGGCGCGATATAGCGGAAATATACTATAACGGCTCGGTGCTGGCGTTCGGCGGGGGCACGGTAGTTGCAAGGGCTTACCTTGCCGCGGACCCCACAGTGGACGGCTACGCGGAGATAGACTTCGTTATTCCGGAAGAGGAGAACGATTTTCTACTAATGAAAACAGTCTCGTCGCAAGGCGAGATAGATTCCGCCTTTGAAGGTACAATCTCCGCCTTTCCCGAATGCTACAAGCCGTATCTTCGCTCGCTTCACGCGAAATACCCGAGCTGGGTGTTCGAGCCTATGTTTACGGGCGTGGACTTTTCGGAGGCGGTATATAACGAATGCCTTTACGACAGAAGCACTATGCTTGTCGCTAACTTTTCCGACGTTTTCAGAAGCAAAGCCTCTGGCGATTACAACCGCGAAGCTAAGGAATACATTTTAAAGGATACAGGTTGGGTAACGGCGAACGCCATAGCTGTTTCCTATTTCCTAAACCCGCTCAACTTCCTCGACGAATGCTCGGTGTTCCAGTTTGAGTCGCTTGAATACAGCTCCGCGTGCCACACCGTAGAGGGGGTAAACGGAATACTCGACGGCTCGTTTATGCACGACGCGGCTACCTCCTACTATGACACAAGCGGGGCATATATAGAAACCACAACCACCTATGCCGAGGCTATTATGAGCGCGGCGCGCTCGACGGGTGTTAACCCATATTATCTCGCGGCGAAGATACGCGGCGAGATAGGCTCTACCGCCTCAAACAGCGCCAACGGACAGTGCCCGGGCTACGAGGGGTACTACAACTTTTACAATATTGGCGCGACGGACGGCGAGGGCAATATCGAGCGCGGGCTTGAGTGGGCGAAGAGCGGTAGCGGCTACAACCGCCCGTGGACCTCGCCTGAGCGCTCAATTCTCGGCGGCGCGGAATGGGTAGCGGACAATTATGTCGATGACGGTCAGTATACGGGTTATTTGCAGAAGTTTAATGTAAACCCTGAGGCTGAAAGTGAGATGTATTCTTATCAATATATGACGAGTATATCGGGCGCCGCGGGACAGGGGCTTTCCGCGTATAGAGGGTATGAAGCTGTCGGCGCGCTTTCGGGCTCGATAGTGTTTTCAATACCCGTTTATGAGAATATGCCCGAAGCGGGCGGTAAGGCGGAGGCTTTCTTACTGCGGCAAAGCGGTAAAACAAGCCACGGCGTAACGGTAAGAAGCGGACCCGCCGTGGCACACGAAGCGACAGGAGACCTTCTCACGCTCGGAACCAACGTAACAATACTAAAAAGCGTTTCGACCGACGCGGTCAATATGCGCACCTTTATGACCTACCCCGTGTGGTACGAGATAGAATATGAAAAGGACGGAGAAACGAAGACGGGCTATGTCGCGGCGGATTTTGTCGCACCCGTCGCTTCAAGAGTTATTTCTGTAGGCGAGAGCTTCTGCATTTCAGATATTGCAACCGAGCCCGCCGACTGCGGCGAAACTGTTTTCTATTATAGCGAGGACGAGAGCGTGGCGTCGGTTTCCGCTGACGGAACAGTTACGGGAACGGGAAGCGGCACGGTAACGATAATAGCCTATACCGCGGGTGGTCTTGTTGTGAAGACAAGGGCAGCGGTAATTTAAGCAAAACAAAAAGCCCGTCGAAAGACGGGCTTCGCTTGCAAAAATATACGTTGCTTATATAGCGCGCGTAACCTTGCCGGAACGCAGGCAACGGGTGCAGGCGTAGATGTGTTTAGGAGTTCCGTCAACCATCGCCTTTACACGCTGAACGTTCGGTTTAAAAGCTCTGTTCGAGCGTCTGTGGGAGTGGGAAACCTTGATGCCGAAAACGACTCCCTTACCGCAAATTTCGCATTTTGCCATCTTCTGCACCTCCTTACTTTGTTATAGTCGCAGATAGTATAATAGCAGAAATGTTTTTCAATTGCAAGAGTTTTGTTGTTTTTTTCTTTGGCAGTCTATATAATACTATAAGGTGAAAATATGAATCAGCAGTTCTTTATGTACTTCGCGCGGTTTATCGCGCTTATAACCTCAATTCCCGTACACGAGTCGGCGCACGCTTACGTTTCCTATAAGCTCGGGGACCCGACGGCGAAGGCTATGGGGCGTCTTACCCTTAACCCCGTGAAGCACTTCGATATTATAGGCGCTATCTGCCTTCTTGTCGCGGGAATAGGCTGGGCGAAGCCCGTGCCGATAGACCCGCGCTACTATAAGAACCGAAAGCTCGGTATGGCGCTTTCGGCGCTTGCTGGTCCTGTTTCAAATTTTATAATGGCGTTCCTTGCGATGATAGCGTATAAGCTAAGCGAATATGCTTTTTATGGAACGACGGCGAAATTTTGGTACTACGTGGCGCTTGTGTTTTATTATATTGTAATCATTAATATAACCCTCGGGATATTTAATCTCATTCCCGTTCCGCCCTTCGACGGCTCGCGGATATTCCTCGTTTTTCTCCCTGAGCGGTGGTATTTCGCTATAATGAAGTACGAAAGGTATATCTTTATCGCCTTCTTCTTACTGCTTTCCTTTACGAGCGTAATAGATAAGCCTATGGCGGTGGCGAGTAACGCGGTGCTTGGCTTTTTCGATAAAGCCACCTTCTTTGTTGACAAGCTTATGGTAAGTGTTTTATCTTAGTAAAAGAGCTTCCGAAAGGATACAGTTTGTGGAAAAGCCCAGATTTAAAATAGAAGACTTCGAGGGACCGCTCGATTTGTTGCTTCATCTTATTTCCAAGAAAAAGATGGAGCTTTACGACATTAAAATATACGAGCTTATCGACCAGTACCTTGAATTTCTCAACGCGTCTGACGCGGACAAGCTCGACCCCACGAGCGAGTTTATCGAGATGGCGGCGCGGCTTGTATATATGAAATCGGTGCTGCTACTTCCGCGGCAGGAGGAGCAAGAGGAGCTTGAGCGCGAGCTTACGGGTCAGCTTGTAGAATATCATCTTTGTAAGAAGGCGGCGGCAAGATTACGCGATATGTCGGAGGGGATAAACTTCTTCGTGCGTGAGCCGCTGGAGGTAAAGCTTCCGACGGAATATTCTATTCTACACGAGCCCTCAGCGCTGCTTGCGGCGTATATGAGCATTATGGGCAAGGGAGCGCGGCTTTCAAGCCCCGGAACCGACGAATTTGAGCCGCTCGTTACCGCGCCTATGGTTTCGGTAACCTCGCGCGTGGTGAATATACTTCGCGGGCTTCGCAAAACCCCCGTAAGAAAGCTGACCGATTTCTTCGCGGACTCTAAGAGTCGAAGCGAATCGGTGGCGACCTTTTTAGGGCTTCTTGAGCTTATTAAGGCTAAGCGTATTACTGTGAGCGACGACGGAACCGTCCGCGTCAGCGAGCGGGTAAAGGAGAGCGTATAGATGAACGAGGAATTTTACAAGGGCGCGGTGGAGTCGGTGCTTTTCGCCGTGGCGGAGCCGATTTCCGCGAGTAAGGTAGCCGACGCGCTGGGTATAGAAACGAGTAAGGCAAGCTCGCTTATTAAAGAGCTTATCGAGGAATACGATAAAAACGAGCGGGGCTTTTGCATACTGAAATTCGACGACCGCTACCAGATTGCGACCCGACCCGTATACGCGGATTTTGTCGCGCGCGCGCTCGATAACCGCAGAAACACGCCGCTTTCGCAGGCGGCTATGGAGGTTTTGAGCATTGTCGCCTATAACCAGCCTGTTTCGCGCTCGTTTATCGACCAGATACGCGGCGTGGACAGCTCCTCAGCCGTGGCGAGCCTTATTTCAAAGAACTTAATATGCGAAGCTGGGCGCCTTGACCTTCCCGGACGACCGGTAAGCTTCAAGACTACCGATAACTTCCTTCGCTGCTTTGGGCTGTCCTCGGTTTCAATGCTTCCGCCTATCTACAGCGAGGAGATAGAGCTTTCGCAGGGAAATCCGCTTGAAGAACTGGAAACGGAGCGAGACGAAGGGTGAGGGTTGTACTTTACGTTTTTCTTGGTATTCTCGCGTTAATAATTCTTCTTTGCCTTGTGCCTATGTCGGTGAAATTGAAGTACGAAAACGGCTCGTTCAGAGCTTTCGTCAAAATTCTCGGTATTTTTAAGGTTATGATATATCCCGAAGGCAAAAAGAAGAAAAAGCCCGAGAAAACGCCGCAGGAAGACGCGAACGCCGCCGAAAAGGAAACGAAGGGCGGTAAGCCGCCCGAAATAAGCAAGTTTATCAGATATGCTACGCCCGCCATTGACGCGGCGGAGTTTCTCTTTCACCACATAAGCGTGAAGGATATAATAATTATCCATATTGTAAGAGGCTATGAGCCGCACGGAATTGGGATTAAGACGGGAAACGACTGGGGTGCGTTCGGCGCGCTTACGGTGTTCTTGAAGAATAATTTCCGCAAGGTCGTATTTAAAAGGGTGGAAATTGTTCCCGATTTTGCTGACGAATATGGCGAGAACGAAAAATACTGTTGTAAATTCGGCGCGATAGCGGGTATAATGGTAGCGGCGCTGATTATCTTCTTTACGCAGAAGGACAAGGAAAAACGCGAGGACGCGAATAACGAGGCTGAGGAGAAAGTAAATGGCTGAGCATTATATCGATTCTATGGTTGAAGCCGCAATGAGCAAAATTAAGGAGCTGTCAAGCTCGCAAACCGTTATAGGCGAACCCGTGGTTATGCCTAACGGCGTGACGGCTATACCCGTTTGTAAGGTAAGCGTCGGCTTCGGCGCAGGCGGCGCGGACCTCGTTCGCCGTGAAAGCGGTTTTGGCGGCGGCACGGGCGCGGGAATTAGTATAACGCCTATTGCATTTCTCGTTACCACAAAGGACAGCGTAAAGCTTATGCAGCTCGATACGATAGGCACCACGGCGGACAATATAGTGCGCGCGGTGCCCGAGGTGCTCGATAAGGTTTCGGCAATAGTTACCGACGTTAAAAAGGGCAAAAACGAATAAGAAACGATAAGGGGTAAGCTTACCGCTCGTCCCTTTTTAGACGTGAAGAAATGGATAAAAGAATTCAAAAGGTACTGTCAGAGCAGGGGTACTGCTCACGCCGCGCGGCGGAACAGCTTATTTCCGAGGGGCGCGTAAAGCTTAACGGTCACCCCGCGGCGCTCGGCGACAAGATGGACGAGCGCAAGGACGTGGTTTCGGTAGACGGAAAAACCGTTCGCTTTGAAAAGAAAAAATCAAACGTCTACTATTTGCTCTATAAGCCCCGCGGATATGTAACAACCCTTTCTGACAGCCATGCGGCGAAAACCATAGCGGACCTTATAACGGATATAGAGGAGCGTGTTTATCCCGTAGGAAGGCTCGACAAGGACAGCGAGGGGCTTTTGCTTCTCACAAACGACGGCGAGCTTACCAACAAGATGACCCACCCCTCAAAGAAGGTCGGCAAGCTTTACCGCGTAACGGTGCGTACCGCGCCGAGCGAGGAGCAGCTAATAGAGCTTTCTACGGGCGTTGTGCTTGACGGCGGCTACCGCACGGAACCCGCCACCGTCCGCGTGGTGGTAAGCGAGCCCGAGCGGGGCGTTATGGAGATGGTTATTACCGAGGGCAAGAACCGCCAGATACGGCGTATGTGCGACGCGGTGGGCTTAGAGGTTATCCGCCTAAAAAGACTCGCAGAGGGTCCTCTTCGTTTGGGTATGCTTAAGCCCGGCGAATACCGTGAGCTTAAGAAGGAGGAGATAATTGCCCTTCGCAATTCCCTCGGAAAGGAAAACGGATGATTGAGATAAAGCTTGCCCGCGAGAGCGACGGGCTTGATTTAAAGCTTAGGAGCGACGAGCTTTGCTATATCGCAAAGGAGAACGAGGAAATTATAGGTAAGTGCGTTTTCTCTTTTGACGGCGAAGCTATAAGGATAAAAGAGGTTTTCGCGCAAAATAACGACTATTCGCTTATCGACGGGCTAATAAGAAGCACCGTAGCAAGTCTTTTTGACGTAGCCAAGACGGTTATACTCGAAGGCGAGGGTGAAGAATTAACAAAGTTTCGCGAAGTTTCTGGACTTTTTGAGGGAAACTCGACAAAAATTGATGCTTTTTCCAAAACCTGCTGTTAAAGCGGGTTTTTCTATTGCTATTTTTTCGGAAATAATATAAAATAAACCTAATTTGGTCTTTTACTTCTTTAAGTGAATCGAGGTTAAATATATGTCAGAGAAGAGCAAAAAACTTAGTGCCGATTTACGTCTCAAGGCGCTGTTTGACGACGGCGTGTTTTGGGAGATAGACGGTGCGACGAAGGAGTGCGGCGCCCGTGCGGCGTATGGCTCTATCGGCGGTGCAACGGCGTTTGCGCTGTGTCAGGACGGCGCGGTGGATATGCGCCACGCGAGAAAATTCCAGAAGGTCTACGACCTTGCCGCTAAAACGGGCGCGCCCGTTGTTACGGTTTATGATTCCGACGGCGTGAAGATTGACGACGCTTTTGCTTCCCTTGAAGCGGCTTCGGAAATTCTCAAAAAATGCTCGGAGCTATCGGGCGTTGTTCCGCAGATAGCCGTTGTGGCAGGAACCTGCGCGGGCTTTTTGTCGCTTGCGGCGGCGCTTGCGGATGTCTGCATAATGGCGAAGGACGGCGAGCTGTTCCTAACCCCCGCGTTTACCGACAAGGCGAACGGCGGCAAGGAGAAGAAGGTTGGCTCCGCAGAGTTTGCTGAAAAAGCGGGCGTCGCGGCTATCGTTTGTGACACCGAAGAGGAAGCAATCGCAAAGGCGGCTGATATCGTAAAGCTTCTTCCCCTTAACAACCTCGCGTCCCTTCCCGCGTACGAATTTGAAGCGGGCAAGCTTACCGACGCGGACAGCGAAACAGAGCTTTTCGCTTCTATCGGCGAAGGCGCGAAGGCAAAGCTCGCGACCCTCGGCGGAACGCCCTGCGGCGTAATCGAGGCGACGGGCAAGATTGATAAGGACGACGCAGCTAAATGCGCGAAGCTTATCGAGGTCTGCGACGCGTTCAATCTTCCGATAGTAAGCCTTATAAATTCCGACGGCTTTAAGCCCTCGGCTGAGGACGACAGGCTCGGCGGCATTAAGTCCGCGGCGAAGCTTGCAAGCGTTCTCGCTGAGGCGACAACGGCTAAGGTCGCGGTTATAAACGGAAACGCCATAGGTTCGGTTTTCACCACCTTCTGCTCGAAGAACGCGGGCTGCGATATGGTCTACGCGACAAACGGCGCGGTAATCAGCGCTCTTCCCGTAAACGCGGCGGCGACCCTCGTTTATGAAATTAAGAAGGATTCGGATATAGAAGCTCTCGGCAAAAAGTACGCGAGCGAATACGCAAGCGCAGAAAAAGCGCTTGAAAGCGGAATTATCGACGGTATTATCGACGACGCTTCCGCGCGTGAGGTTCTTATTTCCGCATTGGATATGCTTTCGTCAAAACGCGCTTCAAGATTGCCTAAAAAACACGGCAATCTTCCGCTTTAATAATTTGGAGGTAATTTTATTATGAGAAAGTTTAACATAACTGTAAACGGCGTAGCTTATGATGTAGCGGTTGATGAGGTTGGCGGTGCGCCTTCCTCGGCTCCCGTTGCCGCTCCCGCCGCTGCCCCTGCTCCCGTAGCGGCTGCTCCCGCCGCCGCTCCTGCCGCTGCGCCTGCCGCCGCTCCTGCGGCTGCTCCCGCTAACGGCACAAAGGTAAACGCGCCTATGCCCGGAAACATTCTTGATGTCTGCGTAAAGGTCGGCGACAAGGTATCGAACGGACAGAAGCTTGTTGTGCTCGAGGCTATGAAGATGGAGAACGACATCACCTCGCCTTGCGACGGCACAGTTGCAAGCATCGGCGTAAACAAGGGCGATATGGTTTCTACCGGCGACAATCTCGTCGTTATCGGTTAAGGGAAGGGCATAAGATATGGCTAAAGTAAAAGTTACCGAGGTTGTGCTTCGCGACTCTCATCAGTCGCTTATCGCGACCCGCATGACCCTTGACGAGATGAAGCCGATACTCCCCGCTATGGATAAGGTCGGCTACTACTCCTGCGAGGCTTGGGGCGGCGCTACGTTTGACAGCTGCCTTCGCTTCCTCGACGAGGACCCGTGGGAAAGGCTTCGCACAATAAAGAAGGCTATGCCCAACACAAAGATACAGATGCTCTACCGCGGACAGAATATGCTCGGTTACCGCCATTACGCGGACGACGTGGTAAGCTATTTCGTACAGAAGATGGTTGCAAACGGTATCGACATTATGCGTGTTTTTGACGCGCTCAACGATATTCGCAACCTCGAAACCTCCATTAAAGCGGCAAAGAAGGAGAAGGCGCACATTCAAGCGTGCATCTCCTACACCCTTAGCCCCATTCACAACAATGAGTATTTCGCGGAGTACGCGAAGGACCTCGAGAACGCGGGCGCGGATTCCATCTGCATTAAGGATATGGCTGGACTTCTTAAGCCCTACGCCACCTATGACCTTGTAAAGAAGCTTAAGGAAACGATAAAGATACCCGTACAGCTCCACTCCCACTACACCTCGGGGCTTGCCTCTATGTCTATTCTTAAGGGAATTGAAGCGGGCGCGGATATTGTCGATACCTCTATCTCTCCGCTTGGCATGGGCTCCTCCCATATGGCTACCGAGTCGCTCGTTGCGGCGCTTCAGGGCACCGAGTACGACACGGGGCTTGACCTTCACCTCTTAAACGAGGTCCGCGAGTATTTTGCGGGACTTCGCGAGAAGTATATCAAGAGCGGTCAGCTTAACCCGAAGATGCTCGGCGTTGACGCGAACACCCTTCTTTATCAGGTACCGGGCGGAATGCTTTCGAACCTTTTAAAGCAGCTTAAGGACGCGGGCAAGGAAGACCAGCTCGACGCGGTACTGAAGGAAATCCCGCGCGTCCGTGAGGACAGCGGTTATCCGCCTCTCGTAACCCCCACAAGCCAGATAGTAGGCACGCAGGCGGTCTTTAACGTAGTTATGGGCGAGCGCTACAAGATGGTAACGAAGGAGTTCAAGGGACTTGTTAAGGGCGAATACGGCAAAACCCCCGCCCCCATTAAGCCTGAATTCCAGAAGAAGATACTCGGTGACGAAAAGCCCATTACCTGCCGTCCCGCAGACCTTCTTAAGCCCGAGCTCGACACCCTTCGCGAAGAAGCAAAGGCTTTCGCGAAGAACGACGAGGATGTGCTAAGCTACGCTATGTTCCCGCAGGTCGCGACAAAGTTCTTTGAAACAAGACGCGCGAAGGAGGTCGGAATAGACGCCGACCACTTCAACAAGGAGAACATGGTTCACCCGCTATAAAAACGATTATCAGCGCCGCATTTGCGGCGCTGATTTTGTTTAGCGCCCGCGGCGACGGGCAATCCTTTTCGTAATTACTGTGGATAATTGACTTATGCACCTGCCGCTTGTCCTCGCCGCCTGCGGTGATGGGCAATCCTTTTCGTAATTACTGTGGATAATTGACTTTTGCACCTGCCGCCTTGTCCTCGCCGCCTGCGGTGATGGGCAATCCTTTTCGTGATTACTGTGGATAATAGACTTTTGCACCTGCCGCTTGTCCTCGCCGCCTGCGGCGACGGGCAATCCTTTTCGTAATTACTGTGGATAATTGACTTTTGCACCTGCCTCTTGTCCTCGCCGCCCGCGGTGATGGGAAATCCTTTTCGTAATTATTGTGGATAATTGACTTTTTACACTTAACAAAGTAGAATAAAAATAATATAATAAGAAAAATATATGTTTTTGGAGTTATAATGATAAACAGCATGACGGGCTTTGGCAGAGCCACGGCGGTTTTATCGGGAAGAGAGATAACCGTTGAGCTCCGCGCGGTCAACCACCGCTACTTTGAGTTTTCCTCGCGAGTTCCCCGCGCATACTCCTTTCTTGAAGACAAAATTAAGGCGCATATACAAACAGCGGTTTCTCGTGGAAAGCTGGACGCGGGCGTAATCATTATTGACGGCGAGGGGCAGTCACCTAAGGTTGAGCTTAATATGGAGGTAGCGAAAAGCTACTATGACGCGATAAACGCGCTTTCATCAAACCTCGGCGTAAGCTCTGACGTTTCGGCGGTGTCTATCGCGCGGTTCCCCGAGGTCTTTAGCGTAAAGCGCGAGGTAACCGACGAGGACGCGCTTTGGGCGGACGTAAAGGCGGTGCTCAACGAGGCGCTTGCGGGCTTCGGCGAGATGCGCAAGCGCGAGGGGCAGAAGCTTCTTGAGGACGTGCTTTCGCGGCTCGATTTTATCGAGAACGCCGTGTGTGAAATAGAGAAGCAGTCTGAGCCGCGTTTGCAGAAATACCGCGATAAGCTTTTAGCCCGTATGAAAACGGTGCTTGAAACAAACGATATAGACGAAAACAGAATACTTCTTGAAGCGGCGATTTACGCAGACAAGGCGGCGATAGACGAGGAGACGGTAAGGCTTAGAAGCCACCTTTCCCAATTTAGAAAAATTCTTAAAGCCGACGAGCCTGTCGGACGAAAGCTCGACTTTTTAACTCAGGAGATTAACCGCGAAATAAACACGATAGGCAGTAAAGCAAACGACCTTGACATAACCTCCACGGTTGTGGACGTAAAGGCGGAGATAGAGAAGATACGCGAGCAGATTCAAAACGTCGAGTAAGGGAGAACGCAATGAAGCTAATTAACATCGGTTTCGGCAATATGGTTTCGGCGAACAGGCTTATCGCGATAGTAAGCCCCGAAAGCGCACCGATAAAGCGTATTGTTCAGGACGCCCGCGACAAGGGCTCGCTAATCGACGCGACCTACGGGCGCAGAACCCGCGCGGTAATTATTATGGATTCCGACCACGTTATCCTTTCGGCTGTTCAGCCCGAAACGGTAGCGAACCGACTCAACGACGACGAAACAGACGAGGAAGAAGTAGATGATTAATCAAAGTAAACTCGTGGTGGTTTCGGGTCCGTCGGGCTGCGGCAAGGATACGGTTGTCGGCTGTCTTATGAAGATGCGCGAGGACGTTTTTTTAAGCGTCTCCTGCACAACGAGAAAGCCGAGAAATAACGAAATTGACGGTGTTCATTACTACTTCCTTTCCGAGGAGGAGTTCATAAAGCGCGTAGAGAAAAAGCGTATGCTTGAGTATACGAACTACGCGGGTCACTACTACGGCACGCCTATGGACGAGCTGGAGGAAAAGCTTACGGGCAACAACACGGTGGTGCTGATAATTGAGGTAGAGGGCGCGAAGAACGTCAAGGAAACCTACCCCGATTCACTCTGCGTCTTTATCGTGCCGCCCTCCTTAGAGGTGCTTGAAGAGCGTCTTCGCCTTCGCGGAACGGAGGACGAAGCCGAGATAAAGGAGCGGCTCGCCATAGCTGAAAAGGAGCTTAAGGAGCTAAAATTCTATGATGTATCGCTCGAAAACGACATAGCCGAGGTTTGCGCCTCGAAGCTGTCGCGGGCAATAAATAAATGGCAAAAGAATAAACTTGCGGAGGATAAGAAAGAAAATGTTAAAGCCTGAAATCAGTCGGCTGCTTGAGGAGAACGAAAACGCCTACAGCCTCGTTATCGCTATAGCGAAGCGCTCGCGCGATATAGCCGAGAACGCCCTTGAAGAGAAGATAATTCTCGAAGATAAGCCCGTTAATATGGCTATCGACGAGTTCGGAGCGCATAAATATAGGGTTGTCGAAAAAAAGATATAGCGTAACGTGGAATAATAGAAAAGGGGGCGGCGTTTATGAGTTGCGGCGTAAAAGTTGCGGTGGAAAACGCCGCTTTT
>CAYWJF010000032.1:0-18317 GCA_964458545.1 uncultured Oscillospiraceae bacterium
TAGTATTTGTATAACGGAGAATACGAAGTATTCTCTCAATAACAAACCCACACTCTTTGAAAGATAGTATTTGTATAACGGAGAATACGAAGTATTCTCTCAATAACAAACCCACACTCAAAGAGTGTGGGTTTGTTTATTTATGCTTCAATTAAATTCTCTACGTTTGATTTATCCACTACCGACAAGCGGCATGGCATAAACTCCTTAGGTAGCGCGTCGCCTGTGACAAGCAGATTGTACATCCATATAATCGGGTCGTGTCCCTGCCCGAACGGGTCCTGACCAATCGCCGCGGCGATTATGCCTTTCTTTATGTAGGCGAAAATTTCTTGGTTGTGGTCGAAGCCCACTACGCAAACTCTGCCCTCAAGCCCAAGGTCCTCAACAGCTTTTGCCGCCGAAATCGCCATACCTGTCGTTATATAGATGGCGTCGATATCGGGACGGTTTTCAAGGCAGCTTATCGTCTTGCGGTAAACGTCATCCGCGTCGTCCTCAACGCCGATATCGGCAACAACACGAAGTCCGTTGTAAGAGCTAAGCTTCTTTAAGAAGCTGTCCTTGCGGTCACGGTTTACGCCGATAGATAACGGACCCGTCATAACTGCAATCTTGCCGCGTCTTCCAAGAGCCTTCTGCATAGACTCCGCCGCAAGCGCGCCAGCCTCACGACTGTTCGGGCTAAAGCAGGCGAGACGCTTAATATCTGGGCTACAGTCGCAGTTAAAGGCGATAACCTTAATTCCGTTGTTAATGGCCTGCGCCAAATATTCGTTTCCGCCGTCAAGGAAGCCGGGAAGAATTATACCGTCAACCCTTTGGTTTATACACTCGATAATCTGGTCTTTTACTTGTTGGTCACGTTCCTCGCCTACTGTATAGAAGGGGAGGTAATCGACCGTCGCGTTTGTGTCCGCAAGCTCCTTTTGCGCGTAGAAAACGCCGCGCCGCACGCCGTACCAGAAATCGTTGTCAAGCATACTGAGGAAGGCTATCTTGACCTTCCTGTCATAGTCGCCTTCAGCGGGAACAACCGCTGTGTTAAACTGCTTTAATAGGTTCTGAATACCTGAAAGCATACCGCTTAGGTTTTCTACGTTTTCACTAATGTGCATAGACTCCGCCGCTGTTTCCTCTGACGCCGCGGCTATCTCGTGGGTACTGTTGCTAATAAGCTGTGAAGCGTCAAGCAGCTGGGAGGCTTGCTCCTTGCTGTCGTCGAGGTTACGGGTAATACTGTCTATCTTTTTGGAAATTTCGTTTATGCCACCTTGAATTTCGGAGGCTTGCTGGTTAATTGTCTGGAAGGAGTTGCTTACCTCGCGGAAGGTTTCGTTACTCTGAATAAAGGTATCCTCGCAGGTCTTTATGCTGTTGTTAACGTCCTTACTGCTGTCTATTACAGACTCGACTATCTTTGTTATCTCCTCCATGCCTTGGTCGGTTCTGTCGGACATCTCCTTCATTTCCTGCGCGACAACCTCAAAGCCCTTGCCGACTTGACCCGCGCGCGCCGCTTCTATTGAAGCGTTTATAGCAAGAAGCCTTAGCTGATTGTTAATGCCAATGATAAGGTCGCTTACTCCCTTAATGCTCTTTATATCCTCGTTAAACTGAGTTAAAAGCTCGTTGCTCTTCTCAAGCTCCTGAGATATAGCGTCTATGTCCTTTTCGTAGTCTCCAAGGTTTTCAAGACCCTTTTCGCTGACCCCAACAGTATCGTCCAAAAGCTCTTTAATCTTGTTAGCCGAGCAGTCAATTTCCTGCATTTGAGCGTTGTTTGCTTCAATTACGTCAAGGTTGGTTTTAACGAGGTCAAGCTGTTCATTTACCTTGCCAACCACCGTGGTTACGCCGCCCGCTATCTGCTCGTTTCCCGATTGGTTAGCGACAACGCTTTTTGTCAGAACCTCCGTCGCGTCAGAAAGAGTAACAACGTTGCCCTTGGTTTCCTCTATGAAGGTCAAAAGATTGCTCTTGATGGAATTGAACGCGCTTGCCATTACCGCGGAACTGCCCTTTTTGCCGAGCACGCGGATATCCTCGACGTTTAGCTGTCCCTTTACTATCAGCGCCGCCTTTTTCATTATCATTCTGTGCGAAAGGCTGCTGGTTATTAAAACCACGGTAAGAACAACCAGAATGACCGCCTCGATAATCGCTATAACAGTCCAAAACATAACAGCGTTTCTCCCAATAAAGTAATAGGGTCTAAAGGAATAAACATTTTTGTGAAATTTAAAAGAAGCTTTTATGTGTTTGTATCATTCTTATAATTTTTATTTATTATAACAGTTTATTTCTGTCATTTCAACTAAATACAACTTAAATAAGTATTGTTGGTCGCAAAATTAACAAAAAGTTTTTGTTTCTGCTAAAAAATGAGACCACAAATGTAATAATCAACAAATACTATTCCCTTTTTCGGTGTTTTCGACGGAAAAGAAAATTATCGCCGCGCCTATCGCTGAAACAACCGCGCCGACAAGAAGCATTGTTTTTGAGCCGTAGAGGTCAAGTATTCTTCCGCTCGCAAGACTTGCGAGAACGCCGCCGAGCGCTATAGCGCTTGTAACGAAAGCCTGACCCTTAACGGCGTCGGCTTTACGCAGAAGCTTGCCGACATAGTAAACCGACGCGGGTAGGAAGAGAGCGAAGGCGGTCATCTGGAAAAGCTGCGAGATAAAAAGGGTGGCAACGCTGTTCGCAAAATAAACGAGCAGGTGCTTAATCACGAAGGAAACGGCGGAAATACGAAGCAGGGTACGGCAGCTTATCCTTTTCAGTAGCTTGTTGAAAAAAAGCATAGCGGGCAGCTCAACTATCGCGGCTATGAAAACCGCTATGCCGAGGTCTGTGCTGGTGCCGCCGACGGAAGCCGTAACCTGCGCGAGGTAATCGCTAACGTTCGTGTGGTCGTAGAAGACGAGCGCCACGCCGAGAAGAAAGAGCATATAACGAAGGTTGCGGCGAATGAAGGTGAATACACTTAGCGCTTGTTCGGCGCCATCAGAGGTTGTTTCATTAGTGGCGCAGTCGTCGTTTAGCTGAGGTTTTCCGCTTATGTCGCGCTTGTCCCAAAGAAGAAGGGAGGTGAGGGTAAAGGCAATAAGAAGGATAAGACCGCTTAGCGGCAGTATAACGGTTGGCAGCGTTTCGAGTAGCCTTCCGAGAAGAAGTGAAAAAAGTGCGTAGCCGAGCGAGCCCGCCGCACGTCCTACGCCGTAATTTATCTCGATACCGCTTTCGCCGAGCATAACGTAAAGGGAATTTATGAGGGGATAGAGGACGGTAATAATTATTACCGAAAGCACCATAACGGCGGAAAGGGCAAGCGACGCGGTTAGAAGAAAAACCGCCACGGCGGCAAGTGCGCTTGAAAACGCGGCAAAAAAGGCTATTATCCTGTTAAGCGGAATATTTCTGTGCTTGTCCGCAAAGGAAGCAACCATAGGCTGCATAAATACGGTTATTGTGCTCGAAATAGCGAGAATAAGCCCTATTTGAGTGTTGCTGTAGCCTCTGTCGAGGAGCAATACCGACATAAAGCCCTTTATAGCGCAAAGCGACATCCAATAAAGCGCCTGCGCAAGCGCGAATTTTATAGTATAGCTTTTAATTGTTCTATTTTCTATCATTTTGACACTCCGCAAGTTTCACTCTCTTTTCTACATTCTATCTCTTTATTGCCTAAATAACAACAAAAAAGGACGGCATATCCGTCCTTGATGTTTTAGCGGTTAATAGGTTCTCTCGTCTATCATCTCTTGCGTTATCGTAAAGCAGTCGAACTGCGCTTCCTCCACGAACTTTATCTTCTCCACAAGAAGCTTCTGCTCAAGCCGCCTTATTATATCCGCAACGTAAGAAGCTTGCAGGGCGTTGCATTCAACTACGCAGCTTATCTTTCCCTGTAGGCACATAGTAAGCCCCATATTGGTAGCGTCAAAGGAGATAATAATTACACCGTTTTTTGAAGGACCGATAGGAATGTTTTTCTCCTCAAGCGCGTCGATAACGCCTAACGCCTCGCCGTCGTTTTCGCAGTAAACCACGTCTATATCGGTGGTGCGTGTGAGTATGTCTCGCATAACCTCGTATGCCTTTGAGCGGGTGAAATCGCCCTCGCGCTGTTCAATAATTTCCCATGAGGTGTTGCGTTCTACAGCGGCTGTTAGCGCGTCGGTGCGCCCGTACTGCGGCGATGAGCCAAGGGTACCCTGAATATGCACGATACGGATATTGTCATATAGCCTTCCGCGGTTTGAAAGGTAATCCTCCAACCACGTCATAGCCTTGTCGCCTTCTTTGCGGAAGTCCGAGCCGATATACGCGGTATAAAGCCCCATATCGTCCACCGTTACCATACGGTCAACTATAATCACGGGAATACCTGCGTCCTGCGCCTCTTGAAGTGCCGAATCCCAGCCGCTTTCGGTAACTGGCGCGAGAACGATATAATCCACGTCCTGCTGAATGAAGTTTCTTATAGCTCTTATCTGGTTTTCTTGGTTCTGCTGTGCGTCAGAATAGATAAGCTCAAAGCCGTTCTCCTCGCACAGTACGCTTTTCATATTCTCCGTATTTGCGACGCGCCATTCCGATTCCGCGCCGACCTGTGAAAAACCAACAACAATTAAATCCTCGTCTACAACGGGCGTGTTTTTTTCCTCACCGCAGGAGGTAAGGGTAAAAAGAAAGGAAGCCAAAAGGATTAAAGCTATTATTCGTTTCATTATTCCGTCTCCTTTGCGGTTTTGTAAATTGCGGGGAATATAGCCGTTATGCGGGTTCCCACGCCCTCTTCGCTGTCTATCTGCAAGCCGTAATCCTCACCGAAGAGAAGCTGCAAGCGCTTATGCACCGTGCGCATTCCGAAACCGATAGCCTCCTCTGAGGAGTGGGTTGCATAAAGAGTTTCGCGAATAGCGTCTAAACGCTCGGTTGTCATTCCCGCGCCGTCGTCATCAACATAAAGGATAACAAGCCCGCCCGAAAGCTCCCCCGTAACCGTTATATGTCCCTTTCGGCGTTTAAGCTTTATGCCGTGGTACAGCGCGTTCTCAACAAGCGGCTGAAGGGTAAGCTTCGGAAGCTCGCAGCTGCCGATTTCTTCGGGGATTTTTATTTCGTAGTCGAGAATATCGGCATAGCGCATACGCTGTATTTCAAGATAGCTGCGCACATGCTGCTCGTCCTCGCTTATCGTTATCATATCCATTCCGCGACTCAGCGAATGACGGAAAAAGGCGGAAAGACTGCTAACCATATTGACAGACTCGTCATATTTGCCCGACTCTATTAGCCAGATAATTGCGTCGAGTGTGTTGTATAGAAAGTGAGGATTAATCTGCGCTTGTAGCAGCGCAAGCTCTGCGTTACGCCGCTGTTTTTCCTCGTCGCGGTTTTTGGCGATAAGGACGTTAAGCCGCTCGACCATCTGCTCGAAGCCATTAGAAAGGGTTTGTATTTCAACCTCGTCCGCTTTTATCGGCGAGCATACCTTGAGGTCGCCGCCGCCTATCGCGCGCACGCGGCTGCAAAGCTCGTTAATTGGGGTGGCTATACTGTCGCCGAGTTTGCGGGAGCGGTTGAGAAGCACCAAGGTGAGCACAAAGGTAAGGATAAGAATGCCGCCGATAAAAATTGCGAGCCGCTGTACCATCTCTTGGTTTACCGTTTTAAGGTGCGCCGCCTCGTGGTAGAGGTAGGTATACATATAATCCTGAATTAAGCCCGTAAGAATATAGATATTATTATCCAACTGCTCCTGTCGTTCGTCGTAGCTGTCGCAGTTCGCTATCTCGCGCATCTTTTCCTCAAGGTTAGAGCAAAGGTTCTGCACGCTCGATATCGCTTTTATGCTTTCCTTTTCGGTTGTGGTGGTAAGAAGCGTTTCGGCAAGCTTTTCAGCGGCGCGAACCTCGTCAACAGGCATACCCTCGGAATATTGGCTGTCAATAACGAAGTAATACATCTTTAGGTCTATGTCGCTTTTAAAATTCTGGTTAAACTCCGACGCGAGGGTAACGTTATTGAGTATGGCGTTATAATTGGTGGCGTAAAGCACCTCGATAGATACCGCCAAAAGCACCAGCGCCATCATAGGCAGAGCGACGATAAGAACCATTCGCCATAGCATAGACTTCATAGATACGCCGTTTGACGGTGTCCCTTTGCTGAAAAGGCGTTTTATCATAATGATGGTTTTCCTTTCTTAAAGCGGCAAACTTATCCTCGGTTTCAAGGCGAAAGCCTTTGAAATTGCGTTTACTCAGAACGCAAAGACGTAAATTTGCAACAAGATATAAAAGACTGTTTCTATATCTTGTTGTTGCGGTAATCCCTCGGCGTACAGCCCTGTATCTTTCTAAACAGAAAGCTGAAATAGTGCGGGTCCTTGTAGCCTACAGCCTCGGCAATCTCACTCGAACGCATTGAGCTTCCGCGAAGCAGTCTTCTCGCTTCCTCCATACGGCAGTTTGTAAGGTACTCGGTAAAGGTCTGCCCAACCTCTTGGCTAAACACAGCCGAGAAATAGTTAGGGCTGATATTTATCTCTTTCGCCACGCGGTTAAGCGAAAGCTCCGCGTCGGCGAAATTCTCGTTAATGAAATCCATAGCCTTTTGAAGCATATCCCTGTACCGTTTACTGTACTCGTTTTCGCGCAGCTCTATTGCCGTGCGAAGTACGCTTTTAACATAAGCTTGTACTGTTTCTGGGAGGTTAAGGTCGGTGGATTTGCTAATATCGGGGCGCGGCAGAAGCTTCTGGTCACAGCCGATAGACTCAATATAGCCCGACGCCGCAAAGCAGGCGGTTATACAGAGATACTGACAGAATAAAAAAGAATTAAGCACATTTTCGCTCACTTGACTTAAAAGCCGCCCGACAAACTCGTCCACCTCTTCCGTTTCGCCGTTAGCGAGGAAAAGCTTTATCTGCTCGGGGTCGATTACGCTGTCCTCCATGTCGTCGGAAACGCCACGTTTAAGCTCGTTAATGCTGTCGGTGGTTAAGATATGCTGTGAAGGGCAAAGGTAGCTGTAAGAGAGTATACGGCTTGCGGTAGAAAAGCATAGTGGCAACGAGCTTAGCCTTTCTACGGGTTCTCCAGCCGCGACATACCAAGCCGCGCCATTTACTTCTCCGCACCGACGCGCAATATTCTCTATACAGCGCGCGGTCGCTTCGTCTATTCCCTCGGGCTCGCCCTTTATGAGGATAGCGTAGGTGTTAAGGTTCCACCTGAAAAGCAAGAACTCGGGGCAGCAGGTAATATACTGTACCAGCTGGTCCTGTAGCTCTGAGGTGCCGTTTGTATAATCGTTAGCCAAGGCGGGGTTAGGCTCGTGTAGGGATAGCATAACTATGTTATAACACCGCGCCGTTATGTCGGCGTCCAGATCCTCGGCGCCGCGGTATATTTCCTCGGCGGAGAGCTTACCCTGAACAAGCCGCTCGAAGAAGCGACGGCGGGCAAACTGCTCGTACTCGCGCGTCTCCTGACGGAATTTCAGCATGTAGTCCTTCATTTCGCGCTCGTTTTCAAGCTTCCGTTGGAGCTCGGAAAGCACACCCGCCATTACCGAGCGGGTAATGGGCTTAAGAAGGTATTCGTCAACGCCCTTGCTTATCGCCTGCTGGGCATATTTAAAGTCGTCGTAGCCGCTGATAATAATAATATGTGTATCGGGCAGCTCCTTGCGGACAAAATCGCAGAGCGCAAGCCCGTCCATAAACGGCATTTTAATATCGGTGATAAGAAGGTCTGGCTTAAGCTGGCGGATAAGCGGAAGCGCCATTTCGCCGTCAGCCGCGTCACCTACGCAGGTAAAGCCGTACTGCTCCCACGCTATATTGTTGCGAAGACCCTCGCGGACGACTATCTCGTCCTCGGCAAGAAAGACCTTGAACATACGGTAGCTCCTTTAATTTGTTCCGCTTATTAGTATACCTTAAACAAAAGAAAAAGACGAGTAAAATATACAACGAAGCTGAAAGCCGTGTCAATATATGGTGAACCAGCAGGAAAGTCATAAAAAAAGGCGCCCCTCTTACGAAAGGCGTCTTTTTTTGCTATTTATCACATTTAAGGAGGACTATGTCGCGCTTATAATTAGCGAGGGTTAAATACTGCCCGTCGCCAGAAAGGAAGAGCCGCCGTGCCTTGAAGCCACCTTCAAGCTTAATCTGCTCCGCTTCAAAGCTGTCGCCGCCGTCGGAGGTTTTAAGACTCCACAAGACAATTCCATTGTTAGGGTCAAGCCCTGTAAAAACTATCGTGCCATTGTTTTTATCGGTGAAGGCGATATCCGCCACTGCCGTAGAGAACTTATAAAGCCCGGGCTCGCCTTGGCTATTGACCACGCCATACTGTTCAAAGCCTATGTCCTTTTGCTCCCACGTTTCGCCGCCGTCCGCAGTAATGAAGAAAAGACCGTTGCGGGCGAGAAGATAGCCGTCAGAGGGGGTGCGAAGATGAATTGCGGCTATGCCGTCTACCTCGTCGGGATACTCTATTTCATACCACGTTTTTCCGCCGTTCGCGGTACCTATTAACCGCCAAGTCGCGCATACCCAGCCGACATTCTCATCAAAAAAGTCTATGTTTGACACATAGCCGCCCAAGGGCACATTTTCGAGCAGCTCCCACGTTACGCCGCCGTCGCGGGTTATACAAACCTCGCTGTACTTGCCGCCGCTCCACGCGATATTATCGTCAACAATGTCAAGCGCAAGCTGCTCCGCCGCCTCGGTTGTTCCTTTTGTCCATACGCTTCCGCCGTCGTCTGTGCATCTTACTATTCCGAAACGGATTAGCATTATTCCGTGGTCCTCGTTTAGAAAGCCTTCAAAAAGATTGTAATGTTCAGAGACCTTTTCAGATACGACAGCCCAGCTCGGTTTTGCCGCCGCGCAGCCTGAGGGCACAAGCAAACAGACTAACAGAGCCGCTGTTATTAGACAGTTGAAAAGCTTTTTCATTTAAAAAACCTCACTTTCTATTTACTGTACTTCATAACAATTATTTCCTTGTCGTAGTTGCCGAGGGTTAGATACTGCCCGTCCTCGGTAAGGAAAACACGCTTTGTTTCAAAGCCCTCGTCTACGGGCACCTGCTCGCGGGTAAAGGTTTTTCCGCCGTCCTTCGTCCTTAAGCACCACACCTCAGAGCCATTTCCGTAGCACGCGCCTGCGAAAACAATAATGCCGTTATTCTCGTCGGTAAAGACTATATCGCATATTGCCGCGCTGATTTCGATAAGCTTCGGCTCTTTTCGCTGGTTAAAGAAGTTGAAATCCTCAATATGTGTGTCGGTGGTTTCCCATGTCTTTCCACCGTCGTGTGTAATGCAGAATATTCCGTTGCGGGAGTAGACGTAGCCGTCATTTTTGGTTCGAAGACAGAGTGCCACAACCCCGTCCGCGCCGTCGGGAAGATATATTCTTTCCCATGTCTTTCCGCCGTCCGTGGTGGAGGCGGGTCTGTCGGTGGTGGTTGCCCAGCCGACCTTTTCGTCAAGGAAATCAATGTTCGATACTACTACCGCCATAGAAAAATCGGGCATAGGCGTCCAGCTTTTTCCACCGTCGCGACTGAGCTTGATATGGTTATATTCACCGCCGCACCAAATAAGGTCGTTTGTAACATAGTCCACGTTGAAGTGGGAGTACATATCCTTGTCTGTCTGTGTCCATGTTTTACCGCTGTCGCGGGTATATTTTATTGTTCCGTAGCGCCCAACCGTAATACCGTCGGTTTCGTTAATGAATGCGTCGAGGTTATTTTCAAAGTCTGTGTTGCATCTTGTTACGGTTGTCCATTCACCCTTTCCTTCACAGCTTGTAAGGGCGAAAATACAAACAAGAACCGTAAGAATAGTAAGGTAAAGGTTCTTCTTCGTCATAATGTCTGCCTCTTTCCGTTAAATTAATAGTTTGGCGAAATGCCCGCTTTCTGATTATATTCTACAGAGTAACAACTATAAAATGAAGTGCTAATCGGAAATGTAATACTGCAAATCGGAAAAAGAAGAAGCCGTCCAAACGGACGGCTTTCTTCGCGTTTATTTACCGAGCTTTAATAGAAGCGCTTCTCTTCCGAAGCTACCGAGCGTTAGAAACTGTCCGTCCTCGGAGAGGAAGATTCTGTTTGCGGTGAAGCCTTCTTCAACCGCTACTTGCTCACCCTTCCAGCTTTCGCCGCCGTCCTTTGTTTCCACGCACCAGACAAGCGAGCCCTTGTTCGGTGCCGTGCCGCAGAAGACTATCTTTCCGTTAGTCTCGTCTGTGAAGGCGATATCCGCAACGGCGGAATTGAACTTAAACAGTCCGAGCTCGCCCTTTTCGTTAACTATCTCGTAGTTTTCTATACCGATATCGCGGGTTTCCCAGCTTGCTCCGCCGTCGGCGGTTACGTAAAGCTTACCGTCGCGTGAAAGGATATAGCCGTCCTTTTCGGTACGAAGCTGTATCGCGGCTATGCCGACAGCCTCTGCGGGTATATCAATCGGATTCCAACTGTTTCCACCGTCTGTGGTGGAGGCGAGCCTTGCGGTGGTGCATATCCAGCCCGTCTTGTCGTCAACAAAGTCAATTCCTGACACTACGCCGCCGAGAGGGGAGTCGGTAACAGCCTGCCAAGTCTTGCCGCCGTCACGGCTTACACGTATCTGGCTGCCGTTGCCGCCGGTCCACGCGAGAGACTCATCTACAATGTCAAGGCTGAAACGGCACATCGAGCTGTTCTCGGCGCGAGGCCAAGTTTTGCCGCCGTCGGTAGTGTAGTGGATTTCTCCCGAAAAGCCTACCGTGATTCCGTAGTTTTCATTTAGGAAGCCGTCCATATTGTCGTTGTAGTCAAAGCTGCTTTTTGAAACCTTCGTCCAGCCAGAACCGCCCGCGCAGCCAACGAGTGTGAGGATAAGCGCGCAGAGCAAAAGCGCGCAGATAGTAACGTTAAAACTCTTATTTCTCATCTTAATTCTCCAAAATATGTAGTTTAGAAGCCACACTTTCAAGCTTCAAGTTGATTTTAGATTATGAGCAAATGAAAAGTAAGTGCAAATCGAAAATGAAAAACCGCTTATCGAAAAAAGCCGACCCAATGGTCGGCTTAATATAGTCACAATAATAAACTAAACAACTACGCCACTTCGTACTTGTTGCGGTACTCCGTGGGCGTACAGCCCGCGAATTTTTTGAAGGCGCGAAGGAAATGTGCGTCGTCGCGATATCCTGAACGCTCCATAATTTCGCGTACGGAAAGGTAGGTCTTGCGAAGCAGAGAGCAGGCTATCTGCATTCGAAGGCTAATTATATATTCCATTACGGTTATACCCATAACCGCCTTAAACTTCTGATTAAGGGTCGTTTTGTTTGTGTTGAACTGTTTAGTTATATCCTCAAGCACTATCTTTTCAAGGTAGTGTATGTGAAGCCAGTCTACAACCTCTCTAATCTCGTCGGTCATCTTACCCACAAAGATTTGGTCGCGCTCTTCGTCCTCGCGGAAGATAGAGCTAACAAGCAAAAGAAGCTCGATGAAATATGAGCGGCTACGGCAGGGCCAGAATTCGTCGCGCTGGGCGTTAAGCTCGGCGTTTGTCAAATCTATAAGCTGAGAAATGCGGTTGCCGTGGTAGTGGTTGGTGGCGCTCGCGCCTATATAGCTGTCGCTACGCCTAAAAAAGGGCTCGAAGAAATAGCGAACATCGTCGGTAAGCTTCGCTCTCCAGTCGTCGATGTTATCGTAATCGTGGTAGCGCTCGAAAACCGACGGGTCGCAATAAAGGATATCCAGCTTAAGCTCGGCGGTGTCGTATAATTCAACCGAGTCGCTCTCGTTAAGGCATAAGACAGCGGGGCTTGTGACTATCTGGCTGTTTTCGCCGTTGCGGAAAACTCCGCAGCCTCCTTTTACATATACAATGCGGAAGCGGTCGGCGACAGTTTTTTCACCGAGACTGTCTACATCCTTCAAGCAGAGGATTTTCACCTCGCGCCCGGGATATATAGTGGTTCCTATTGTAGAGAACCTGCAGTCGTCCATCTCCTCACCCGCCTTTCTTAGCTACATATATTTTACTACATTATGCCTGTCTGCGACAATACTCTTTTTTAAAACAAACAAATACTTCTATAAATTTTGAATTTCCGCAAACAGAAACGTTTATGCCATTTCTTTAAGAGCGTTTTCCTTGTCTTGCGCGTTGTAAATAAAGGAAAGCACTATAAGCACCTGAGAGGGAATATAGAACACCCAGATAAGCCAAGCGGAAACCATGTTTAACATCGTGTTTGCCGCCGTCGCGTTCATAATACCGACATTTGCGTCGCAACAGAAAAACAGGGTAAGCCCAAGCGCTAAAAGAAGCCTTGCCGTTGTTTTGTCTTTACCGTATTTTAGCCACGCAGTAACGGCGTTAATGCTGAGCATTGCCATAGAATACGCCGAAAAGCCGCTTAACAGTTCCAGCCTTCCCGCGAGCACTATTATAATTAGCAAAACCGCGAAAAGCGCAAGACGCGCCAAGACCTGCTTTAAACTCATACCGAGATAAAGCGCGTATAAAGTCTGTACGGCGCAGAAGAGGATAACGCCAACGATATAGAAATCGTTAATAAGCACAAGAAAGGTATCGGCTAAAAGGGTAAAAAGCATTCCCCAAAATATGAAGGCGAGTGGCGCTTGCATTCTCTCGTCACGGTTCTTTTTCCAAATATAACAGAAAGAAATAAGCGCGAAATCAAGCACTATTGCAAAAAACATAAGCCTTCGAATAAGGTCATAGTCCGCGACGCTTTCCAACAGCTTAATAAGCAGTAAAAGCGCCGCTTCAACTGCAATATAAATCGCAACTGCAAGCTTGCTTTTTGAAAATTTCATTTCCGCTCCTTTACCCATCTGTCCTTAGTCTAACAAGACTTCGCCGAGAATAAACTACTTGTCGAAAAGCGTCGGCTACTTCTCAAGGGTGACGAGATAATCGAGTATAACCTCGCCGTTTTCGTCTGGAACGGTAAAGCGGGGGCAGGAATACCTTTCGATATACCACGCGTCCTTCGCGGGGCTAAAACCCTCGTTACTAAGCGCTGACATACTTTCCTTATGCATAGAGTAAAGCTCGGCGTCGTCCTTTCCCTTTATCCATGTAACGCCGTAGCTCGCGGCGGGAAGCTTTTCGACGGTAAAGCCCTCAGGCACAGTTTCCACCGCCGTCAAGAGTACACCGATGCGATACTCGAAAACGCCGTTATTAAGCCGCATAGCTCCTACATACGCGCCCTTATCAAGTGGCGTGCCGCAAGCCTCGAGTGAAGCAAACCAGCCGTTAGCGAACCACTCGCGCCAGCACGAAGAAAAGGTGCCCTCATCGTTGCGGTTTTCGTTGCCGTAAAGCTTACCGAGCAGCGTTAAAGTCGGCAGTTCTTCCTTATATGCCTTTACTATCTTTGCCATAAATGCCTCCGAAATGTACTAATTTGTATATTATGATAGCACAGAAAACAAGAATTCTAAATACAAAATATAAAGATGAAAAAAGGAGCTTCATCTGCTCCTTTCTTTGTGCGCTGTAATTATTGTATAGCTCTTTGCGTTTACTGTTATAATACAGCCGTCAACGACTATAGTTGAATTTAACACACCGTTATCTGAAGAAACCCAATCGATCTCAGCGGTATATCCATTCTGATAATTCAATTTATTGTATAAGGTCATGTTGCCACTCAGAGAAGTATCAGTATGGTATAGCGACGCAAGTCGCTCTTTATAAAACTTCATAGCAGCTGTATCAGCTCGGTCATATATTGGATATACCGAAACGTTTTCAGTTATGTTGGTTAAGTCTACCGCAACATACTCCTCTTTTGATATACTCCATTTTCCATTAACATAATCAGCTATAGCTGGAACTGTGGGAATATTGATTACACCAAAACCACTCTTTATAGAGCGCTCAGCGTACTTTGTTCCATCTTTATAATAAAAAGTTACAGTATATCTATCGCCTAAGCTACCCAACAGTTGAGCAAGATATTGTTGAATGTTGACGGGGTCGGCAATTGTAACGCCTCCAGAGTTATCTACATCACTGTAGTATTCCTGTTTCAAATTAAGAATACTGTCCTCGAAATGTGCTAAATGACGTCTAATACATACCGGGTCGGTAATACTGACCTTTCCGTCAAGGTTTGTGTCACCATACTCGTAAACAGTCATTTTCGCAAAATCACACGCAAAATCAACATCGGTAATACCACCAGCGGTAGTAATGCCAACTACTTCATAATCGTATGATTCGTCAAATGTAAAAGTCTCATACTCGCCAGGAGCGACATCCGCATTAACAGTAAACGGTATGTCTATTATATCGCTACCACTAACGAGATTCTCAGCCTTTGAAAAGTTAATAGTGATTTGACCGTCTTTCGTCGCGTTTACAACCGTCGTTCCCCGGCAGTCTTCGCTTACGATGACATTGTTCTTATCAACCGTAATGATGTCGGTATCGTACAACAATCTTATCTGAAATGCCGCAGTTTCCGAGTTTTCAGATACTTTTAAGACAGATACGAATGATTCACCTTGTTTAACATCAGGCTCATCAATAGAGAACACCTTAATACTCTCAGCTCCAACAGCCGGTGAAGCCCCCAATAGTAGTACTGTGACAAACAGCGCGGCTAAGAAACAACTCTTTATTCTTTTCATCACACATACCTCCGTTAATTCTCAGGCCAAGGACAATTCTTGTAAGCATTTAGAAGCTCCTCGGAAGAAAAATACCCGCTCCAAAAATCATCCCATACTACTGGTTCCGACGTGCCCCAATGTTCATAATAAACTATATTGTTCTGTATCCATGCACGGCAGGTTCCCTGTATTGTATTAAGACGGCAATAACAAGAATCCGTCGTGACCCAACCGTCTCCGTTGTCTATTTGCAGCTCAACATAAACAGGCATGTACAGTGTGTATGTTACTATCTTCCACTGGTATGGAACTCCCGCTGAGTTAAAATGAGTAGCATCAAATGTACGTGAAATAGACGAACTATCATTTGTAGACCAAGAGCTGTTATATGATGTTGACTGTGAACCAGATACTTCTCTTGTCGTTTCAGCTACATGGGACCATGATTTACCAGAAGATACGGAGGAACCATAAGAATCGCTAATACCGCTTCCAAAAGAGACAACTTGAGAAGAACCAACAGATAAAGTAGCCGATTCAGAGACCGAAGTTGATACACTTGCAGTTACCGATTCTTCAAGCGATGCTCCCACAGTTGCAGATAGTCCATCGACACCTACCGAAGCGCTCGCATTGCTACCTATAGACACTGTATTCGAAACTTCAGCCGACGCCTCAACACTAGCGGTCGCAGCTAAGCTTTCAGACAAGCCTAGCGATAAATCTTCACTCGTGGAGTGGGTAAACTCACTTGATGCACTACTTCCCTGTTCTGTACCTTCTGAAATGCTATCACTCACACTGGAAGAAAAACCTGCGCTCTCTTCCGTTCCTCGTCCAAATTCGCTGCTTGTCCCCGTTTGATACGAAATATTAATACTCGAAGCGCTTGACCATTCGTTGCCGCTGTCGGTCGTTACGTCGCCGATTTTCATTATCAGCGCATCTGCGTAATCATAAGGGTCATAAAACGCCAACCTTTGGTATTTCGAAATGTAATTGTAACCGACGGGCTCTTTAGAATATGTAACATACTCATACCACTGCTTTTCGACACCGTATGCACTTGTCTCTGAAGCAAGCTCACGCATTTCCGCACCCTCGCCAGTCAAAGAATTTACATCTGGCTTTTGATACTTGCTGGTGCTGTCTGCATCGTAACGCGGATTCCACGGCTCCCACTTTTGAACAGCAACAACTGCTGGAACGACACATAGTATCAGTGTCGCAATAATTACAGTTACCGCTGTCACTCGTTTGACCTCTCTTTTCATCTTCCTGTGCTCCTCCTTCATTTGTTAAATCATTTAGTGACTAATTAACACAGCGCCATCAATAGCTGTTGCATTTGCTTCAACCACTTCTTCATCCTGAATTTTTGCTGTACTGTTTATTTTAATTCTAATGGGAATATCTTTGTTAGTATCATTTATCTTAAACTTCAATACCATTAAGTCCACAGTACTCTCTACATTTTGAGGACTGACAAAATTAAAAAACAAAGTATGCTCATCTGCTACACAGTTTGCTGTTACATCTTCGTCAATATACTCTATTTTTATAAGTTCAAGAGCCCCTCCACCATAGTCAATGCTCGCGTCAACTCCTGCTATTTCCACTTGACCCGTTAATTGAACTGTCACGCTAGCCATTCCATCAATATCATATGCCGAACATACAATTACAGCGTTCTCTATGGAAGATATTTCGTTGCATATTGCATTGATACTCATATCCTCTTTGACACTCGTGAAATCTGAATCCCATCCTGTAAACACCCATCCGTCTAATGTACCAGTCTCAATTGGAGGCACCGCTGAACTATTACGAAGAACAGTTTGCTCAGAAATAAGCACACCTTGGTGCGAGTAAAACCTTACAACATAGTTAGCGTTTTTCATTAAAACGAATGAAATTAACACTCCAATAATAACTATTGCCGCTATTAAAATTCCAATAAGTGTTTTTTTATTCACTTTTCTGGATTTTGCTGCGATTTTCAATTGATATTCACCACCGCTTCCGTCAATGTAATGTCTGCTCCAACTGCTGCACCGCCTCCATTTGGTATTCGAACAGCTTCCGTCTTATTCATTGTAATAATTGTATCGGTTGCTTCGGTATCACTCTTTACCTTAAATGTTATTTCAAATATCGTTTTTCCCGAACTCGTCTTATTGGAAGCACTTCCCCAATTAAAAGTTACGGTACCGAGTTGAGCAGTATTTGCTATTACATCATAAGAGAATTCTTTATCAATACTCACAAGTTCTATAACTTCTGAATCATACATTAAATTCATGTCAAATCCGGCTATAGCTACAGCTCCTTGCATCTGCAGTTTTAGAGTAAAACTATCTCCTGGCGAAACCACATGCGAATCAATAGCAAATATATTCGGGGATGTATTTGGTGTAAAAGTTGCAGTTACAATATTGTCAGATAGTACATTATCAAAAGCTCCACTCCAACCTGTAAAAAAATAACCTTCTCTCTGAGGTGTCGCAGGTAAAACCGCTTTACCACCTCTAGGCACTACCTGTTCGGAAATAACACTATTATCATAATTAACAAATGTAACAGTGTGTGAAGAAGGTGCAACTCGATATTTTGCTACAATGGTAATTGAAGAGTTCACATTTAAATAATTGCCAAGCCAACCATCAAAAATGTAGCCAGGGCGCTGTGGTTCATCCGGAGCCGTTGCTGATTCTCCCGATAATACTTTTTGAATAGAAATAAGTCTGTCATCATAATCAACAAATTTGACTATGCATGTCGGAAAACCATCAATTTTATCATTGATTAACAGTCTAATATAGTTTGCATCTAAAATGTTTAGTTTCCCGTCTCCGTTAACATCTCCCGCATTTTCTTGTTCTGAACTAACAGAAATCATCTTGCAGACATATTGCCTAATAATGCTTATATCCGTAGCACTTGTTAATCCGTCTGAATTCACATCGCCTAGAAACCAATTATTCAGGGCAAAAATTGTGATTACTGAGCCAAACAGAATAAGGATAACAATGACAATACAGAATACTCTTTTTCTTCGTGTTTTACTATTCATTTTATCTTCCTCGAAAACATTCTCTCACCTACTAAATTCAAATGTGTTTTCTTATTTATTTACACTTTTTTACTCTATTTCTTACATTTAGTGACAAGATGAAATAATAATACCATTGCATAAATTTTTAATCAACCAAATATTTCATATTTTCTTTTTTTTGCATATTGTTAAAATGTGCCCTCATTTTCAATGTTAAATTTCACTATTTGTTTTAATTCTCGATTTGCTATATTATTTTTGGAACTCTCGTGCTTTGTCAAACATTCCTTGTTTTGAGTACGATATTCTTAACTACTTCAGAGCTTCGCTTAGTGTTATTATATCTTGAGCAAAGATTCGCTATGCTATTAATGTATTTTTATTAATTTGCATTTTGATGAGATGTAGCAAATTTATTATTTTGCTAAAAAAGTGTAGCTTTCGCTACACTTTTGGGTCATTTTGTTGATTTGTTATCGTTGTCTCTATTGTAGCTTGCCTTGGCAAGCTTTTATTCTTGGGAGAATTCTTCGAATTCTCCTCTTTAAACATTCTTA
>CAYWJF010000033.1:0-18104 GCA_964458545.1 uncultured Oscillospiraceae bacterium
GGTAAACGGCGTTTCCGCGCGTGAGCTTGTCAACCAAAAGACGATGGATATGCTCACCGAAAGTGTGTTTGTTGAAAAGGAGTACGAGCGTCTCGGGTTAGAGCTAACCGAGATGGACGAGTACTACATTAATTATTACGTTTATCAAACATGGAGCCAGTACGGCGCGTACTACGAAAAGAACGGCATTAATCAGGCAAGCTTTACCGATGTACAGACAAGAAGCTACAAGAGCTCGCTTCTCGTAGATAAGCTTTACGGCGTAGATGGCGAAAAAGCGTTTTCCGAAGACGAATTCCGCGCCTATTATAACGAACATTACACGAAGATAGACTATATCGAATTTCCCTTAACGGACGGCTCAGGAGCCGCGCTTTCCACTGAAACCGTTATTGCCGTCTCAGACGTAATCGCCAAGATGCTTGCAGACGCAAAGGAGAGCGACAGCATAGAGCACGCCTTCCTTGCATATTTTGGCGAAGTAGCCGCAATAGTCGGCTCTGAGCAGGTGGCGGACGAGGCGTCCTTCCAGTCGGCGTTCCACCCGAACGCCGCGGTGTCCGACCTTAATGGAAGCTTTACCCCCGAATTCTTTGCGCAGGCAAAAGCGCTCAAGGTGGGCGAGTATGACGTCTTTAACACCGGTACGTCGATTTACCTTTATAAGGCGAATGGGCTTGCTGAGGACGAGGATTATTCCGGCGAGCTTTCTACAATGACTATGTATATGGCGGCGGAGCCGTTTGAAGCGTATGTAAAGGAAAACACAGCGAACTACACTGTAAGCGAGGATAAACGCGCGCGCGAATACTACTCTCTCGATAAGATGATACCAATAGTTCAACAGTAAGAAAAAACGCCCTGAAATTTCAGGGCGTTTTTATTATTCGTATCTGTTTTATTTAGGAAGGCTGCAAAGCTCGCAGCATTCAACGCACACGGGCGAAAACTTATTTGTTACATATTTTGAAACCGTCGAGCTGAAGCTTAGGTCTGAGCTTTCGCCCTTCGCGAAGGACATAAGTATCGTGGTGCCCTCGCCGAACTCGCTGCTGACGATAAGCGAGCCGCCGTGCGCTTCGCAGAAGAGCGCCGCAACGGTAAGACCAAGCCCTATACCCGGGCGGAAGGAGCTGTCGTTCGCGGGCTCAGAGGAGAAGAAGGGGTCGCAGACGTTAACGAGGTTTTCGCGGACTATTCCCGCGCCCTTGTCCTTAACGGTAAGCGAAACCGTGCTTTCCGTGGAGGAAAGAGTAACTTCTATGGAATTTCCGTCACGCGTATATTTCATAGAGTTAAGTAGGACGTTAAGCAGAGATTTTTCAAAAAAACCGACGTCTATCGAGACGTTTAGCGGCTTATCGGGTACACTAAGAGAAATAGGAATTGTGGGCGTTACAATAGCGCTTGTGGATTTACACAGCGCGCTGACAAGCTCAACCAAGTCTCCCGTTCGGCGATTAAGGCATTCACCCTCGCGGTAGAAGCGAGAGAGCCACTCGATATTCTGGATATTCCTAAGTATTTTATAGGACGAGCGGCGGATGTTCTGAAACTGACCCTCTATTTCGGGGCTGTCGTTCGACAAATCCGCTTCAACGGCGCTGGAGGCGAGCGCTATTTCGGAGACGTAATTACGAATAGCGTGCGCGATTATTTCTGCGCTTCCTATGTTTATTGGTGAGTAAAGTCCGTTCATAAGTATACCGCCCTTCAAAAACCACGCCGCGTAGCAGTTGTCGTCGAGCGCGGCAAAGGTTACGTCGCCGCCGACGGAAAGTACGGGAGTAAGGGCTAAACGGGCGAAGCGTCGGGTTTTTAAAAGCTCCTTTACGTTGTCGAGGTTAAGCTGACTTAAGGCGTGTTCCTTTTCAGGTTTAAATACGGCGTTGTCGTTATAAGAGCTCTTGTTTGCCCAGATGAGATTGAAGTCGCAGTCGTAAATAACAACAGGATACTCGCAGTCATCATAGGTTTTTTTGAAGTTAATAAATGATTCTTTCACCTTGCGGCTCCTTTCGATTTAATTGAAATCATTATAACAAATAATTGGGTTTTAGTATATACTGACCATCTATATTTTAGCGTAAAGATTTTGCGAAATTCAACATAAAACCGCATATGTGTGTTGAAAACCCGATAAAAACTGTTGAAGTCGAGACGAAAATAAGACAAAAACCTACAAGTGGCAAGAGAATAGCGCCTAATACTGGGAATATTACGAAAAAAATACAAAATTCGCAATTGTTGAAAACTCTGTTGAAACTGTTAAAACGCACAAAAACGGAAGTTGAAAAAAGCAAAAAATGTTCAGCGGATTTTCGGAAAAATGGCGAAAATATGGTATAATACTTTCAATATGTACTGTAGCGGGTTATTGCGGAAATGAAGTTTGTAGAAAACGTTAAAACCGAAGAATTCGACGCCTTTGTCAAAAGCCACCCTACTAAGTCGCATTTTATGCAGTCGGCGGCGTGGGGTGAGTTTTCACGCGCCGAAAAGGGTCTTACCCCACACTATGTAGGGTTAACCGACGAAAACGGCGAGCTTCGCGCGGCGGCGCTTCTGCTTGAAAGAAAACCGCCTATGTTCCCCTCGTACCTATACTGTCCGCGCGGCTATGTTATTGATTTTGCCGACAACGCGCTGCTATCTGAGTTTTCGGCGGATATTCGCGCCTTCGCGAGGAAACGCGGAGCTATGTTTGTTAAAATAGACCCAGACGTTGAGCGCCGCTCGATAGACCGCGACGGAAACGCGGACGGGGCTTTCAGTAACGAGAATATAATTAGCGCGCTTAAGACGCTCGGCTACCGCCACCGTGGCTTTAATATGGGCTTCGAGGGCAGACAGCCCCGCTTTACCTTTAGAATAGACCTTACCCGCGATAAGGCGGCGATAGAGAAGGCGATAGTCGGCAACGTTATGAAGAACGTAAGGAAGTCCTATTCCTACGCCGTTACCGTATGCCACGGGACAAGCGCGGATATTCCTGAGCTTCATAGGCTCATCTCCCTTACGGGCGAGCGTGACGAGTTTGTAGGCTATAATGAGAGCTATTATCAAAACTTCTATGATATTCTCAGTAAGCAAGGTATGGCGACGCTGTATCTTGGCAAGGTGAACCCCGAGAAAACGGTGCTTATGCTGAAAGACTCGCTTTCGGAGCTGCTTGAAAAGAGGAAAACCCTCAAGCGCGAGGGTGTGCTCAACGAGTCCTACCTTTCCGAGCAAAGGCTTTTAAAAGAGATTGCGCTTTTCGAGGCTTACGCGAAGGAATATGAGGGCGACGTTACCATAAGCGCGCACCTTGTCGTGCGCTACGGCGAAAAGGCGTGGGCGGTGCACGCGGGAAGCGATAAGCTGATGAGCGAAAGCTTCGTAAATAACCGCGTATACTATGAAAAGCTTATGGAAGCGAAGGAGAACGGCGCAAAACTGCTCGACCAGTTCGGCACCGTCGGCAACCCAAACGACAGTCCGCTAAAAAGCCTTCACGAGTTCAAGCGTCAGTTCGGTGGAAGGTATGTGGAATTTATCGGTGAGTTCGACCTCGTTACAAAGCCGTTTTGGTACTTCGTTTATGAAAAGCTTCTTCCGATATATCGGAATGTAAGAATAGATATCAAATTGCGTAAAAAGAAAGGAAACAAACAGAAATGACAAGAAGAGACTTTTCGAAGCTTGGTTTCGCGGTACTGATTTCCGCGCTTGCGGCGAACGTCGCCTCAATGGTTCCGAGCTGGATTTTTCCCGAGGGAATTCCCGGAGAATGGGCTATCTATCTGCCGCTTATAGCGTTTTATGTGGTGCTTGTTCCCGTAGCGCTCCTCGTTTTCACGGTGCTTTCGCCAATCAAGGCTGACGGCGGCGCGTTAGTAAGCGAGCAGAAGCCTAAGCTTAAAATGACCTTTATTCTGCTTATCGGCATCTTCTGCTTCTGTATGGCTTGCTCCTACCTCGGTAACGTCGTGGGTATCGGCTTCACCTATGCGCTCTCAACACTTGTGTTTGGAAAAACAACCAGCATACTTAATCCTATGACAAATATAATGAGCACCAACTATCTGCTCGCTTTCCTTGTCGTCGCGGTGCTCGCGCCCATATGCGAGGAGTTCGTTTTCAGAAAGCTTCTGCTTGACCGCCTTCGTCCAGCGGGCGAGCTTCCCGCCATACTATGCTGTGGCTTGGCGTTTGGAATGTATCACCTTAACTTCACCCAGTTCTTCTACGCCGCTATACTCGGCTTCATCTTCTCGTATATTACATTAAAAACGGGAACAATACTTTGGTCCACTATATTACATATTATGATTAACACAATGGGCTCGGTTGTAATGAGCTACCTTGCTTCGGGTATGAACCTTGAAAACCCCACCGACCCGAAAACTATACTGTTCTCCTTTGCTATTCTCGGCATAGTCGGTCTGCTCTTCGTAGGCGGAATTATCTTCCTCGCCCTCACCCTCTCCCGCAAGGGAATAAAGATAGAAAAGAGTGCGGAAACCGACCCCGCGAAGAAGGCAACCTTCTCGAAGGCGTTCTTGAACGTCGGCGTAATTATCTACACGGTGGTTTGCCTCGCGATGTTCGCTGTGATGCTCGCCGCGTAAAAACTGGCGTATTAACTACATTTACGGCATTATTAGGCGTTATATATTTAACAAATTAGACTTGTAATTATGTACAAGTTTTGCTACAATATATTAGCTAAAGCAATAATAAAAATTCAAATATGGGGGATATACCAAAATGAGCAAAATCAAAATCGGTATCAACGGCTTCGGCCGTATCGGACGTCTCGTTTTCCGCGCTGCGGTTCTTCGTCCGGACGTATTCGACGTAATCGCCATCAACGACCCGTTTATGGACAGCGCCGAGTACATGGCCTATATGACCAAGTATGACACAGTTCACGGTATCTTCGACGTAGACATCAAGGCGAACGGTGCAGACCTTACGGTTAACGGCGACACCTGCAAGGTCTATAAGGAAATGGACCCCGCGAACATTCCTTGGGGCGAAGTCGGCGCTGACTATATCGTAGAGTCCACCGGCGTATTCACAACAACCGAGAAGTGCATGGCTCACATTAAGGGCGGCGCTAAGAAGGTTATAATCTCCGCTCCCGCGAAGGACGCCGAAACCCAGATGTTTGTCTGCGGCGTAAACCTTAACGTATATAACAAGGATATGCAGGTTGTTTCCAACGCTTCCTGCACCACCAACTGCCTCGCTCCTCTCGCCAAGGTTATTAATGACACCTTCGGCATTGAGGAAGGTCTTATGACCACCGTTCACGCCACCACAGGCACCCAGAAGACGGTTGACTCCGCCTCCAAGAAGGATTGGCGCGGCGGCCGTGCGGCGGCAGGAAACATTATCCCCAGCTCCACAGGCGCCGCAAAGGCAGTGGGCAAGGTTATCCCCGAGCTTAACGGCAAGCTTACCGGTATGTCCTTCCGCGTACCGACTCTCGACGTTTCCGTCGTAGACCTCACCGTACGTCTTAAGAAGGCTGCCACCTATGACGAAATCTGCGCCGCCATCAAGAAGGCGAGCGAAGGCGAGCTTAAGGGCATTCTCGGCTACACCAACGAAGACGTTGTTTCCAGCGATTTCGTAGGCGACGCGAGAACCTCCATCTTCGACGAGAAGGCGGGCATTATGCTCTCCGACAAGTTCGTAAAGCTTGTATCTTGGTACGACAACGAGTGGGGTTACAGCAATAAGCTTCTTAACCTCATTGAGCATATGGCTAAGGTTGACGCTGAATAATTAACTTCTATATGAAGATAACCCTCCCGCCTATAGGCGGGAGGGTTAATTATTTATGTGCATATGTAACGGGGTTAACAACTATATTAAAGATTAAAGTTGTTTTCGATTATTTTAAGGGTTTCTTCCTTTGTTGAGTGTTCGTCGGTGACGGTGAAGCTGTAGCCCTCCGCAATACACCGCGCCTTTACGCTACTTGCGAAAAGCGCGTCGCGCTCCATCCAGTTATAAAAGGCGGCGTCCTTGTCGGTGCAGCCTTCAAGCACTTGTGAAATCAACGGGCGGGCACGATAACGCGAAAGCTGAAAGTCCTTTGTCGGAATAACCGCGATATAATGCCGCGCGTCTATTCCCAGCGCCTTCATTAGCTCGGGTAGAAACGCCGCACCCTCGGCTACAATATCCGTTTCACCGTTTCTGAGCTTCTCAATATCAGACATAACAAGGTCGAAAATTTCGTGGTAAAACTCAAGCTCCTCTTCATTTTGAAGCGCGGGGCTTCGCATCCATATCTCGTCTTGAGTAAGCCGCGAAAGCGTAGAGCATATTGGTGCGCCGCGAGCCGCCGCATTCGCGGTATAGTCATCAAGATAGTCGTCTACCTTAAAGTAGTGAAAGCCGTACTTATTTGTTAACGCCTCGGCGGCGGTTGACTTGCCACTACAGGGTGAGCCGCCTATAAAGTAGATTTGGGACATATTGTATCGTCCTTCTCCTCGTTTCGCCGAACTTTTCCCTTGAAGAAATTTCGAATAAGTGTAAACGGTATCGAGACCGCCGCTCCTATAAGAAAAATCGCAAGGGTCATACAAACGATAAACTTGATATACTGGTCGAAGGTTTCGGCGCCGTTACAAACTAAGCTCGCGACCCATGCGTTAAGCCCTATGGATATAAGCCACGGGTGGATAATATAAACCGCCATTGTACAGGAGCCGAGCAGTGCGGCGGCGCGACTGAGCGCGCCATCTCTTCGTTTAAAGCTTAATAAAAATGCGGCAAGCCCGACGCAGGATGTGAAACCAAAGGAGGAGCACCAGTAGAGAAGATGCGTGTAACCTGAGCTTACCTGAAGAAGAAAATAGGTTGGTACGCTGCGAAGAACATTCGCGCCAAGAAATAGTGCAAGCCCTAAAAGCCTCGCGTTTTTGCTACCGAGCAGCGCGTCTCTCTCTTCATATAGCGCATAGCCCGAAAGAACAATAAGCGCCGACGGGATAAGTGCGGTGATAGGTATCTGGTCAACGCGCAGAAGCCGATTAAAGGTTAAATCGTTAAGCGCGAAAAGGCAAAGAACAGTTATAAGAAAACGTCTTCGTCCCGCGCTATCCGATAAAAAGCGCGTGCGGATGGCGTCAAGTACGGGAAAAAGCAGAACAATCGCTATGTAAACGAAAAGAAACCAAAAATGCCCCGTGAGAGGAAGCTTCGACTCCCATGAAATAACCGACTCAAGAATAGGATAAAGCGAGCGAAAACTAAACTCACCACCCTTAACAACAGGCAGAAATATAAGAAAGAGTGAGAATAGCAGCATAGGAAGAACTATTTTAAAGAAGCAGTGGCGAAGACGGAAGCGGTAGGACTGAGCTTTGAAGATATAGAAGCCCATTATCAGCCAGAAAACAGCCACCGCGTCCGAAACGAAGCAGGAGAAGAGCACCCGCGGGTAAACGGGCACGCCCTCAACAAAGGTGTTGGATTTCGCGTGGAGCGCTACAACCGCAAGACAGGCGAGCACTCGAAGTAGCTCGACCCTGCCGTCGCGTGCGCTTCTCTTAGGATTCTCTATAGCCGCCATACAGATGTCCCCTTTTGTAAGTAGTATAAAAGGGCGGAAAAACCCGCCCTTTATTTATTAGTTCTCCTCGGGCGAAGCGTCGTCGTTTTCTGAAAGCACCGTCTCGGTATCCTCAGGCTCCTCGCTCGCGCCGCTTGCCGCGGCGAGCTCCGCCGCCTTCTCCTCCTCGGAGAGTTCCTCAGGCTTTTCGACCTCTTCGCTGTCGTCGCGTTCGGTGCGCGCGAAGGTGACTACGCGGTCGTCCGCGCCGAGCCGCATTACACGAACGCCGTGACCGTAACGGCTTTGTACCGCTATGTCCTCAACGTGCATACGGATAATTATACCGCTTTGGCTAATAAGTATCGCGTCGTCGGTTTCGTCCACCGCCTTAACCGCCGCGACAGAGATATCCTCGCCACAGTCGTAGTTCTTAATGCCAAGACCGCCTCTGTTCTGTAGCCGATAGCTGTCTATGTCGGTCAGACGTCCCTTGCCGTCGCTGCTGACGGTGAGAAGCTTCGCGCCGTCGCGCACCCTCGCCATACCTACAACGCAGTCACCCTCTCTAAGGGTAATTGCCTTTACGCCGCGGGCGGTTCTGCCCATAGCGCGCGCGTTTGTTTCAGCGAAGCGTATGGACATACCGTTCTTAGTCGCGACAATAAGGTCATTAGTGCCGTCGGTAAGCCGCGCCCAAGCAAGCTCGTCGCCCTCGTCGAGGGTTATGCCGTAAACGCCCGTTTTGCGGATATTGTTAAAGAGGGAAAGGCTGCTGCGCTTTACTATGCCTTTCTTCGTAACCATTACTATGTAGCGCCCGTCCTCGGGGTCAAACTCGCCTATACGGATAACCGCCGTGACCGTCTCGTCGGGAAGGAGCGGAAGAAGGTTAACTATATTTATTCCGCGCGCGTTCCGCGAGCTCTCGGGGATTTCGTACGCCTTAAGCTTATATACGCGCCCCATACTTGTCATAAACATTAGGTAGTCGTGGCTCATTGTTATAAAGAGGTCCTCTACGAAGTCCTCCTCGCGCCGCGTCATACCTGAAATGCCGCGCCCGCCGCGCTTCTGGCTCTTGTAAACGTCCATAGGCTGGCGCTTGAGATAGCCAAAGTGGGTGGCAGTAATTACGCACTCCTCGTTCGGAATGAGGTCCTCGATATCCACCTCGCCCGAAACAGCCGCTATCTCGGTGCGGCGCTCGTCGCCGAACTTTTCCTTGCACTCGGCGAGCTCTTCTTTAATAATTCTATAAAGGTGAGCGTCGTTTGAAAGTATATCGTTGTAGTCGGCTATTTTTTTGCAAAGCTCGTCCAGCTCGGTTTGAATCTTGATTATCTCAAGCCCCGCCAACTGACCGAGACGGAAGGCGCATATCGCCGCCGCCTGCGGGTCGTCGAAATTGAACTTCTCCATAATGGCGGACTTCGCCTCCGCTTGACCGCCCTTGCAGGCGCGAATGGTGGCGATGATTTCGTCCACTATATCTATAGCGCGCTTCAAGCCCTCAAGTATATGCTCGCGCTCGCTCGCTTTTTTAAGGTCGAACTGGGTTCTTCTTCTAATAACCTCACGGCGGAAGGTGATGAACTGCTCAAGCACAGTCTTGAGGTCCATTACCTTCGGCTCGCCGTTTGAAAGGGCGAGCATTATTACGCCAACGGAATCCTGAAGCTGGGTGAAGCGGTAGAGCTGGTTTAGCACCACCTGCGGGTTAGCGTCGCGTTTAAGGTCGATTAGTATTCTCATTCCGTCGCGGTCAGAGGCGTCTACGAGGTCGGCTATGCCGTCCACGCGCTTGTCCTTAACGAGGTCGGCTATGTTTTCAATAAGCCTCGCCTTGTTTACCATATACGGAATTTCCGTAACGACAATTCTCATTCTGCCGTTTTTGGTTTCCTCAATCTCCGCGCGTCCGCGAAGGATAATCTTGCCGCGTCCCGTGGCGTAGGCGGCGCGTATGCCTGAGCGCCCCATTATTATGCCGCCAGTAGGGAAGTCGGGTCCCTTGACTATATCCATTAGGTCTATAGGTGAGCAGTCTGGGTTGTCGATTATGTAGCTAATACCGTCCGCCACCTCGCCTAGGTTGTGGGGCGGAATGTTCGTAGCCATACCAACGGCTATACCCGTGGAGCCGTTAACGAGTAGGTTAGGTATTCTTGTGGGGATAACGGTGGGCTCTACAGAGGTATCGTCGTAGTTCGGTACGAAGTCAACCGTTTCCTTGTCTATATCGGCAAGGAGAAAGTCGGCAATCTTGCTCATCCTCGCTTCGGTGTAACGGTAAGCCGCAGGGGGGTCGCCGTCAACGGAACCGAAGTTGCCCTGTCCTTCAATGAGCGGATATCTCATAGAGAAGCTCTGCGCGAGACGCACCATAGCGTCGTAAACCGAGGCATCGCCGTGGGGGTGGAATTCACCGAGCACGTCGCCGACGATTTTTGCAGATTTTCTTGTAGGGTTAGAGTGGGTGAGGCTCTTCTTCTCCATAGAATAGAGAATTCGGCGGTGAACGGGCTTTAAGCCGTCGCGCACGTCGGGCAGAGCGCGGGAAACAATAACCGACATAGAGTAGTCGAGGAAGCTTTTCTTAATCTCTTTTTCGACGTCTACGGTAATAATCTTTTCGTTGTCAAATATGCTCATATCCATATTCGTTTATCTCCTTAAACGTCGAGATTTTGAACGTATTTGGCGTTGCGTTCAATAAATTCGCGGCGGGGCGGAACCTTGTCGCCCATTAGTATAGTAAAGGCCTCGTCCGCCTTAGCGGCGTCCTCTATTTCGACCTTCTTAAGTATGCGGTTGTCGGGGTTCATCGTCGTTTCCCAAAGCTGTTCGGGGTTCATTTCACCAAGACCCTTGTAGCGGTTAATCTTGACGTTTCCACCGAGCTCCTCGCTTATTCTGTCGCGCTCGTCGTCGCTGTAGGCGTAGCGCAGCGTCTGCCCCTTTACCATCTTGTAAAGCGGCGGCATAGCGAGAAAGATGTGTCCGTGGTCAAGCACAGGGCGCATAAAACGGAAGAAGAAGGTAAGAAGCAGCGTTTGAATATGCGCGCCGTCCACGTCGGCATCGGACATAATTATTATCTTGTTATAACGAAGCTTTGTAATATCAATCTCGTCGCCGAGACCGCAGCCGAGCGCCGTAACGACAGGCATAAGCTTCTCGTTTCCGTAAACCTTATCGAGCCGCGCCTTTTCGACGTTAAGCATCTTTCCCCAAAGGGGAAGAATAGCCTGATAGCGCCTGTCGCGCCCGTCCTTGGCGGAGCCGCCAGCCGAATCTCCCTCGACGATATATATTTCTGTGCCCTCGGCGCCCTTTTCGGTGCAGTCGGCAAGCTTTCCGGGAAGAGACGCTGTTTCAAGCGCGGATTTTCTTCTTGTAAGGTCGCGAGCCTTGCGCGCCGCTTCACGCGCGCGCGCCGCGCCGAGCGCCTTATCAAAGATTGCCTTCGCTATAGAGGGGTTCTCCTCGAAAAAGTCGGTCAGCTTCTGGTAGGTCATATTTTCTACGATACCGCGCATCTCGGTGTTGCCGAGCTTGCCCTTCGTCTGACCCTCAAACTGCGCCTCTTGAAGCTTTACGCTTATTACGCAGGTAAGTCCCTCGCGGACGTCGTCACCCGTAAGGTTCTTATCGCTGTCCTTTAGAATAGAATGTTTTCTTCCGTAATCGTTAAACACACGGGTTAGGGCATTTTTAAAGCCCTGCTCGTGGGTGCCGCCGTCGATAGTGTGTATATTGTTAGCAAAGGAGAGCAGAAGCTCGTTGTAGCTGTCGTTGTACTGTAGCGCAACCTCCGCCTCGTTATGCTCGTTGACCGTTTTAAAATAGATAACCTCGGGGTGAAGCACGTCAAGCTGGCGCTTCGCGTGGATATGCTCAACGAAGGAGCGTATGCCGCCCTCATAGTGCATAATCTCCTCGCGCGGCTCGCCGTCATCGCGCTCGTCGCGAAGTATAATCTTTATTCCCGCGTTAAGGAACGCTTGCTCACGAAGGCGGGTCTCAAGGGTTTCGTAGTCGTACACCAATTCCTCGAAGATTTCACCGTCCGCCTTAAAGGTTACGGTTGTTCCGTTCTTTGTCGTGTCGCCTATGCACGCGAGAGGCTTGTCCTCCTTGCCGCGCTTAAAGGTTTCGACATACTCCTTGCCGTCTACGCAAACGTTAACCGTAAGCCACTCGGAAAGGGCGTTAACCACCGACGCGCCAACGCCGTGAAGACCGCCCGAAAAGTGGTAGCCCTCGCCGCCGAACTTGCCGCCTGCGTGGAGTATTGTAAACACTACGGTAACGGCGGGAAGCCCCGTTTTCTTCTGTATTCCGACAGGAATGCCGCGCCCGTTATCGGTGACCTCTATAATGTCGCCTTCCTTTATCGTGACCACTATTTCGGAGCAGAAGCCCGCGAGCGCCTCGTCGATAGAGTTATCGACTATCTCGTATACAAGGTGATGGAGTCCGCGCGGACCTGTCGAGCCGATATACATACCCGGGCGTTTTCTTACCGCCTCAAGCCCTTCAAGTACCTGTATTTGCTCTGCGCCGTAGTTTCCGTTTTCAGTGTTGCTCATCAATCACTACCTCTTTCAATAAACCGCTATTCAAGACTTTTCAGTTCGTCTATATAATCCGCTCGCTTCTTAAGCGTAGCGGGGGAGATGCCAGAAATATATACCGTGCGCTCGCCGCCCGTCTCGCAGACGACGAAGGATTTAGGGAGGTCCTCGGTCACGTTAACCACCTCGCCCGATTTCTCCGCGCTTCTGAGAAAGGCGCGTGTGCGCTTGCTTATCGAGCAGTAGTCAATATCGAAGATACCTATAATTCCGCTGGTTTTTATGACGGTTTTTCCGCCCAAATGAATATACATAAGCCACCTATAAAAGCTGTCCGTTATCTACCGTAAACACCCGCGCGTCGGTCTTTTCGAGTATAAGCTCGGGCGCACAGCAGGTGATTATCGCCTGCGTGTCGGTTATGCTCTCCAAAAGGAAATCCTGACGGTTCGCGTCCAGCTCTGAAAGCACGTCGTCGAGAAGAAGCACAGGGCGTTCGCCAAGCTTTAGTTCCATAAGCTCCGCCTCGGCAAGCTTTAAGCTAAGAACAATGCAACGCTGTTGCCCTTGCGAGGCGAAAACCTTAGAGTCTTCTTCGTCAAGGCAGATTAGAAGGTCGTCGCGGTGTGGTCCCGCGGTACAAAAGCCTGCGCGAAGGTCCGCCGCGCGAAGAGCGTAGGTTTTAAGCAGCGCCTCGTCTGTATCCGCCTCGCCCTCGCCAAAGAGGGTGGAGAGATATTTGAAGCTGAGACGTTCCTTGCCGTTAGATATCTTTTCGTAGTTCTTCTTGGCGAGCGGAAGCAGCTCCTCGACAAAGGCTCTGCGCTTCGCCGTAATGTCGCACGCCGCTACGGCAAACTGCGCGTCGTAGACGTCCAGCATCTCGTTCGCCGCGCTGATAAAGCGGCTGTCCTTCAAAAGGCTGTTTTTCTGGTCTAAAAGCCGCGTGTACGCGCGAAGGGAGGAGAGATAGCTGCCTGAAATCTGACAAAGCGCCGTATCAAGAAATTTTCGCCGCATATTCGGCGAACCCTTTACAAGCGAAAGGTGCTCGGGCGAAAAGACCACAGAACAGAACTTCCCGACAAGCGAGGACGCCTTTTTTTCTGTTCCCTTATTAAGCGAGGCAACCCGCCCTTTATCGCTAATCTTGATTTTTATGCTTTGAAGCCTGTCCTCGCTGAAAAAGTCGGAGGAAATCACCGAAAAATCAGAGCCGCGCTCTATAAGCGACGCGTCCTTAGCCCCTCGAAAGCTTTTGCCGCCCGTAAGGAGAAAAACGCTTTCAAGAAGGTTCGTTTTGCCCTGCCCGTTCTCGCCGCAAACTACATTTACAAGCGGCGAAGGCTCGAACTCAAGGCTTTTAATATTTCGGAAGCCGCTCAAGCTGTGCTTTACCAGGAACAACTCTTCACAACCTTATATTCCTTATTCGCCATAGCAGCGGTTGCAATTGATACAGTTTCGCCACCGAAAAGCTTCTTTCCGCGCATGGTGCAGACCTCGCCGTTTACCGTGACCTTGCCGTCGGCGATTAGCTCCTTCGCTTCGCCCCCCGTCATAACCGCGCCCGCGAATTTAAGCAGCGCGCCGAGGGTTATATATTTAGTTTTAATCGTTATATTTTCCATTTAGTCCGCCGTCTTAATTCTAACGGGTAAAAGTAGGAATAAAAAGTCGTTTCCTTGTACGGGAACCATCTTAAGCGGCGAGATAGGTCCGCCGATTTCGAGGTAAACCTCGTCGCAGCCGCAGTTGCGAAGCGCGTCGAGCACATAGCGGTTATTAAAGCCCATCTCTACCGTGTCGCCCTCGATTTCGCAGATTATTTCGTCATAGGCGTTGCCAAGCGCGGTCGCGCAGGTAACGACGGTACGGTTATCCTCAAAAGCGAACTTAATCGGGCTTTTAAAGCGGTCGTTAATAATCAGCGACGCTCTTTCCACCGCGTCGAACAGCTCGCGCACGTCTATCTTTACGCGGGTTCTGTACCCCTCGGGGATAGACTTCTTGTAATCGAGGAAGTCGCCCTCAAGAAGACGGGTTATTACCGTGTAGTTGTTAAGCTGGAAAACGCCGTAGCGTCTTGCTATACCGATATTTACGTCCTCGTTGTCCTCGCCCATAAGCTTTGTGACCTCGGAAAGGGTTTTTGCGGGAACTATAAAGCTCTTGTTTTCGTTCGAAAAATCCACCGTTTGGGTGCAGACCGCGAGACGGTAGCCGTCAACGGAAACCATAGTAAGGCTGTCGTTATTCATAATGAATTTTGTTCCCGTGTGCACGGGCTTCTGGTCGCTTGTGGAGACGGCAAAGATAGTCTTGCCTATCATCTCCTTGAGTACGCCCGCCTTAATGGTAAGGGTGTTCTCTGCGTCTGGGATAGGCATTTCGGGAAAGTCGCTCGCGGGGATACCGACAAAGCTGAACTTCGTTATTCCGCCGCTTATCTGCGCTTTAAGCTCGCCGTCCGCTTCAATAGTCACCGTTTCACTATTCATCTTTCTTATCATGTCGATAAGAAGACGGGAGTTAAGCACGATTTCGCCGGGCTCCTTAACGTCCGCGACAAAGGAGGTGACTATGCCTATTTCAAGGTCATAGGCGGTAAGTATTACGGTGTCGTTCGAGCATTTGAGAAGTATGCCCTCTATCGCGGGGATAGACGATTTTGTGCTTACCGCGCGCGAAACGCCGTTAAGGGATTCGAGTAGCTCCATTCGGTTACATACAATTTTCATATTCTAAATCCATCCTCTTGTGAATTAATAACTGGGTTACAGTAGCAGCAGTAGGGACTGTTAAACTGTTGAAGACAGCAGATTTCGTAAAAAACTACGGACAAAAGCCGCTGTTAAAAATTACCTTGCCGCTGTTGAGCGTCTGTTGAAAACCGAGGCGCGAAGCAGAAAAACGGGCTCTCGGTGAAAAGACGCTGTTGAATGTTGAAAACAGGTTAATAGGTGGTGTTCTTTATAATGTCGTCTATTAGTTCGTGTAAGCGGGTATCGGTTTCTATCATACGCTCAACCTTGCCTAAAGCATAGACGATAGTAGCGTGGTTTCTTCCGCCGAATTCAGCGCCTATCTTTTCCATAGTAAGCCGCGTTACCTGATGCACGATATAGATAGCTACCTGACGCGGCAGGGAAACGGCGGCGGTCTGCTTAGAGGAGCGGATATCGTCTGGCGTTACGCTGTAGGTGCGCGCAACCTCGCTAATTATCTTTTCCACCGTTACGGGAATAGGCGTCTGCTCAGACATAATATCCTTAATTGCGTTCTGCGCAAGGCCGATAGAAGGAGCGACGCCGTCCATCTGGTTGTAAGCGGCGAGCTTTTTGACCGCGCCCTCAAGCTGGCGAATATCGTTTTTGACGTTGCTCGCGATAAAGTCCGCGACGTCTGGCGGAAGCTTTAAGCCGAGAGCCTCAGCCTTCGTATAAAGGATAGACACGCGGGTCTCTACGTCGGGAGGCTGAACGTCCGCGATAATACCCCACTCGAAGCGGGTGCGAAGGCGTTCCTCAAGGGATTTTATCTCCTTCGCGGGTCGGTCGCTTGTAAGTACTATTTGTTTTTGCGCGCTATGTAGTGCGTTGAAGGTGTGGAAAAACTCCTCTTGCGTTGAGTCCTTGCCGCCGAGGAACTGAACGTCGTCTACAAGCAACACGTCCACCGAACGGTACTTCTCATGGAACGGCTCGGTGCTGCCCGACTGGATAGCGGCGATAAGCTCGTTCGTGAACTGCTCGCAGCCTATATACAAAATTTCAAGCTCGGGGCGGTTCTTCTTTATATCGTTCTCTATGGCGCGAAGCAGGTGGGTCTTACCGAGCCCTGACGAGCCGTAGATAAACAGCGGGTTATATGCCTTAGCGGGGTTTGCCGCGACGGCGATAGCCGCGGCGTGAGCGAAGCGGTTATCGGGTCCGACGATAAAATTATCGAAGGTGTAGTCCTCGGAGGCGGCGCGGGGAAGCACCGTATCGGGAACCTCTACAGCTGCGGAGCGGCTGACTATCTTGACCTCAACGTCAAAGCCCATTACCTGAAAAAAGCCGCGTTTAATGAGGTCGAGATACCGTTCCTCAACCATAGTTTTTATGAAGTCGGAGCTTACCGATATGGTTGCTACGCCGCCCTCAAAGGAGACGGGCTCAATGCCCTTCAGCCAGATATTGTAGATGGTTTCGGATTCCTGCTCCTTGCAAAACTCCTTAACGACGTCAAGGCACTGCGTGAACGATTCCATAAATCGCCTACCCCTTTTGTTTAAAATAATACATATATAATATGTTACAAGTATAGCATACACGGGGGTAGATTTTCAACAAAAAACGAGCGTTTGAGTTTAAAAAAATAACCAAATTCCGACGGATAAAGAGATAAAATTAATATATTCTTTACTTGACAAGCAAAAGGCGCTTGTTATATACTTATTCTCTGCAAGGTATAAAAAAGGAGTCTTAAATAATGAAACCCACATTTCATCCTAAAAAACGTACGCGTTCTAATGAACACGGTTTTTTAAAGCGTATGTCCACAAGAAACGGCCGTAAGGTTCTGGCCCGTCGCCGCGCACGCGGAAGAGCCCGTTTAAGCGCCTAAAAGAGCCAACCGTGCACAACGCGGCAGGCTCTTATTTTTACGATGGGTAAGCTTAAAACGATTAACCAGAACTATCTGTTCCAAAGGGCTTACCGAAGCCGTAACCGCTTTGTCTCGCCCTTTCTGGTCACCTATGTTGTTCCGCGCAAAACGGGCGGAATACGTATGGGAATAACCACGAGCAGAAAAATAGGCTGCGCAGTTGAAAGAAACCGCGCGCGAAGAATAGTCAAAGCCGCCGCGGTCGAGCTTCTTAAGAACGCGGACGGCTGCTTTGACGTAGTATTTGTTTGCCGAGCCGCCACCGTCTCAAGAAAGTCCACGGCGATGTACGGCATAATTAAAGGACACCTGAAAAACGCGGGTGTTTTAAATGATTAAGAAATTACTTATTGGTATTCTGAAATTCTATAAGCGTAGGATATCGCCGGGGCTTGGCTCAAACTGTAGGTTTGTGCCCACCTGCTCCGAATACGCTATGGAAGCGATAGAGACGCGCGGCGTTATAGTGGGGCTTGCCCTTTCAACGTGGCGGCTGTTAAGATGCAATCCGTTTTGCAGGGGCGGGTACGACCCCGTTCCGCAAAGGAAAAATAAAAATACCCCCGAAGCTTAAGGAGTACAAATGAAAAAAAAGACAGTCCTGATTTCGCTAACGGTGCTTATCGCTATACTTGTAACAGCGTGCGCCGCACAGGCGACAACGTCTGCCGACGTAGTAGACACGGCAATGAAGATGACGATATGGGATTACGTCGCAATTCCCCTTGGCTGGATAATGAAGGTTTGCTACCTTTTTGCCAACGACGTGCTTCATCTTCCTCTCGCGTATGTTTTCGCAATGTTCCTCTTCACCTTAATTACAAAGGTGCTTCTCTTCCCGCTTTCCATTAAGCAACAGCGTTCTACGGCTATGGCGGCGGCGTACAAGCCGATGATAGACGAGATAAACAAGAAGTACGCCAACGACCGCCAGAAGCAGTCTGAGGAGATGAGCAAGCTCCAAACGGAGTACGGCTACAACCCCGCCGCGGGCTGTCTTCCCATGCTTATCCAGTTCCCGATAATCTTCGGTCTTATCCGTGTTATCTATAAGCCCCTTCGTCATATGCTCGGACTTCCCGCCGACTTTATCCGTCAGGTATGCGAGATAGCGGCGAAGAACACCGAGATATCCACGGCGAATTCGCTTCTACTTGAAAACACGGCTATTCAGCAGATTAAAACGAATATCGGCGCGTTCAGCTCGCTTACCTCTAACCCCGAGTACGCTGATTATTTCGACAAGATAGCAAACCTTGATATGAGCGTAGGCTCGATACACCTTTTCGAGCTACCCTCTTTCCAGAATATTA
>CAYWJF010000034.1:0-17940 GCA_964458545.1 uncultured Oscillospiraceae bacterium
ATACTCTTTGTCGCCCTGCTCCTTCTCTCTTTTCGCTTCGTCGATTATATCGAGATATTTCTGCTTAAGCGAAGTAATATGCGCCTGTCTCAGCGCGTTTTTATAATCCATTCTGTCTCCTCCTTAAATAGTGTCGGTAAGCGTTCTTATCTGCGCCAAAAGCTGTCGGAAAGCGTCTCTTTGTAGCTTTACAGCCTCTATGTTCTCTTGGTTTTGCGGCGTGGCTTCGGTTTCCTCTTGAAATACTGTTTTTCCCTCAAGAAGCTCGAGCCACGCCGCGCCGTAGTCCGTAAGCGCAAGCACCCAGCGCCTGCCCTCGTTTTCACAAGTATAGGTTACCTCGTACGAGCGTCCCTTACAAAAATCAAGTATTCCGCTTCGTTTTCTGTCCTTGCCCGCCGAATAGAAGGCGTACTTGTGCGAGGGAAAAAGCCCAACGTGAAGCTTCTCGCTCCATTCGCTGAAATATCTTCCCTCCTCTATGTTCCATTCCCCCTCAAGCAGCGCGAGGCGGTCCTTTTCAGAGAGGTTTTCCAGCCGCTTCACATAATTAGGGTCGTGCTTCATAAGAAAAAAGTTGTCTCTTACATTCGCCTTAAGAAATATCCTCGTACCCGTCGGTGTTTTGATTTCCTTTTCGCTTTCGCCCGCGTCGATAAATCTGCGTTTTACCCATTCGTGCCCAACTCCGCCCGGATTCGTCGTGCTTTTCACCTGCTTCGGAAAGCCGTTTGCTCCGCGAACGCGCGAGATAAGATAGGTGTAAATCTCCTCGGTAAAGTGGGTAAGCTCGTCGAAGCGGATAACGTCGTATTCCGCCGACTGATAGTGAAGCGCGTCCGCCCTGCTGTCGCAGTAGCCGAACTCCACCGTAGAGCCGTTCGCGAAGGTTCCGATGTGTCGTGAAAAGCTGTAGCTGTAAAGACTTTTTGGATATAAAGCGAGCGCGCCGAACACAAGCGTACGCTCAAGCTCCACAAGGGTACGGCGTAGGATAAGCTGGCGCGAGCCCGCGTAACGCAGCGCAAACAGCATAGCGTCCATTAGCTGTCCGAAGCTCTTTCCCCCGCCAGCCGCGCCGCCGAAAAGCACCTCGTTGCTTTTCGCGTCGATAAAAGCCTTCTGACGGCGGGTTATCTTATACGTCATCTAACGAATCGGCGACGGTTATCTCTATCTTCACCGTTTCCGCCTCTTTTCTCTTCTCCGTCTCTTCGGCGCGCCGCTTCTCCGCCGTTTCAATGACATACTTCGCCGCCGTAACGTTACCGTCTATAGCCTCGTTAATTAACGCCATAGCCACCGCCTCGTCATTTGTGGTATCCTCTCGCAGGCAACCACACCCCGTTTTGTCCGCAAGCGACGCTATAAGCTCCGCGCTCGCCCTTTCGCCTAATAGCCTAATCAACGCGTCACCCGCCGAGTTACTCCTTCTTTTCTTCTTTCGCGCCATTCCTTCGCTCCACCTCCTTCTTCGCTTCGCAGCTCGGTAGAATACAAAACAGCTTTCCGCACTTCATATAGTTATTCCACACGCACCGCCTACAGCGTCTTTGCTCCTTCTTTGTCACGGCGTTTCCCTCCCTTCTTCAATATTTGGGCGCAAAAAAGCGCCTCGGCTATAAGCCGAAGCGCTCTTTGCTGTTCTTTCACAATACCATTGTAGCAGGTTATATTCGTACTAAACGTACATTTCTAAATTTTGCGTTTTGCACAAGTTTCACCTGTGTTCTTTGTTATATTTCTCTAAATATCTGTCATGCCTTCTCCTTGGAACCTGCTCGTCCTTCATATCGAGCAACCTCGCAATCGACTGCCAGCTCTTGCATTTCATATATCTCTCTCTGAATATAATGCGAAGGTCTGGCTCCTCGATTAGACGGATAAACTCCTCAAGCCGCAGCAGCTCGCAGATACACCTTTTCATATTCTCCGCAATTAGCTGCTTAAGATATGCCATCTCGCTTGCGTAGCGCGCGAAGGTATCTCCTCCTCCTCCGCCTTGTACCCGCTCACCGCCGTAGTTCACCCCACGCGCTTCGAGCATAGGCGCTATGCTCTCAAGGCGTTCCCTTTCCGCTGTGATTTCCAGCTTAAGGTACCGTAGTCTGTTCAGTTGTTGTACCGTAATCATCTTTGCATCCTTTCAATAGTTCAATTCTCCCCCTGCGCCTTAAGAACATTTGTTCTGTTTTTAGTATAGCACTCTTATTTCTTATGTCAATTGTGAAATATGACAATATAAGACAGATTGCTCAGTCGCCTTTCGGTGCATTCTTGACCCGTCGGACGCATAAGCTTATAATTATGAAAAACGGGACGGAGACACTTATGGAGAACACCCTTTCACCGACCACGCGCGGGCTTTCGGCAAACGCCTTAAAGCTTATAGCTATTTTCGCTATGACAATCGACCATATTGCTTGGGCGTTTGTGCCGACGGCGAGCCCTTTAGGTCAGCTACTTCATATTATCGGGCGGATAACCGCGCCTATTATGTGTTACTTCATAGCCGTCGGCTTCACGAAGACCCGCGACGTTAAACGCTATCTCCTGCGGCTCTTTATCTTTGCCGTTATCTCTCATTTCCCCTATGTTTTATTTGCCACGGGAAGACCTCAGTTTCTTCATAACACAAGTATGATTTTCTCGCTCTTCGCGGCGCTTCTCTCGCTCGTTATCCTTGAAAGCAAAAAGCTGGCTATGTGGCTTAAGGTTATACTTATAGCCGCCTGCTTTGGCGTTACTCTATTTTCTGACTGGCCTATTCTCGCCGTTGCGTGGACGCTTTGCTTTTATATTTTCCGAAACAACAAGCAGGATATGATAACATGGTTTACTACGATTTCTGCGGTAGGCGCGGCGTTTATGGCTGTTACAAGCTATATAAACAGCGGGCTTTGGTGGCGCGGCGCGTTTCAGTTCGGCACTCTGCTCGCGCTTCCGCTTATTCTTCTTTATAACGGCGAGCGCGGAAAGCTTAAGCTTCGCTGGCTTTTCTACATCTACTATCCGCTGCATATTGCGCTTATTGTTTTAATTAGATATTTCTTTTTCTCTTATCGTTAACTTTATTCACAAATTTTTAAGCGTTTATCCTGAAAAGTTATTATATTGTATTTTCATATTAAAAGCCCCGCGCGAATTCGCGCGGGGCTTACTGTTTATTCTGTTAGCCGTTCACTATAAGGGTAAGCTCTGTTCCTGCGGGAACGGTTTCGCCCGCCTTTAAGTTAGTTCCTATTACCTTTCCAACCTCAAGCTTGTCGCTGTAGGCGGTGATTTCAAGCGTTACGTTTAGACCCGCCTCCTTTAAAAGCGCCTTCGCTTCGTCAGGGGTCTTTCCAGCGACGTCGGGTACGGCTACCTCGGCAGGCGGTGTAGTCGCTTCACCGTCCGCAGGCGCAGTCTTCGGCTCGTCCGCCGCAAAGGCGGTTATCTCAAAGCCCGTGGCTGTTAGCATAGCGTCGCCGTTCTTGCCGACAAAGGCTATCTTTACGCTGTCGCCAACGTCCGCTATTACTACGCTTTCGCTGACAGACGCCGCTACGGTAAAGTAGCTTTTTGAGGAATCAAGCTTAACGTAATATACGCTGTTTCCCTCTATTACCGCGCTTCTTATCTCTTCAATCGCGCCCTCTGCCGTGGTGGAAACCACAACAGGCTCCTCGGTAATGCTGTTGTCGGAAAGAAGCGTCTGGTAATTTATTTCGCATTCCTTAACCGACGCGCCCGTAGCGACTATCTGGTAGCTGCTTACGTTTACCATGGCGTACATCTTAACGAGCCCCGCATTGTCCTTAAGCGACATAAAATAGGTCGGCTGACCCTGAATGTTCAAAAGCAGCGGGAAGGTGGCGTTATAGCTCAAATGCTGCACTACGCCCTCGGCGGAGGACATTGCGGAATACTCCTCGGCGCCTGCAATCGGGTAATACTTTGTTTCTTTTGTGCGCTGGTTCGTAAGGATAAAGCCGACGTTCGACTGGTCGCCGCCCACCGACGTTACGCCCGTATACATATATACGTCGTCGTCAAGCGCGATATAGTTATAGCCGTCGGTTGTTATAGTTACGTTCTTCTGCCCGAAGATGGAGTTGAGATATCCCTTCGTGTAAAGCCCATAATAATCATACTGCTCAATAATAAGCTCGGCGGAATAAACACGGTCTACCCATGTGGGCACGTCCTCGTAATACTTGCACTCGCCCGTCACGGCGTTAACAAGCACCGCGCCGTTAATATCCTTGCCGCCGAAAAGACCTATTCTGTATATCACCCGCGGGCACACCCAGTACGGGTCACCGTTATCGTCCACCTCGAAGGTCGGATTTTCAAAGATAAAGGTCGGGAAATTAAAGCGAAGATGACGCATAAGATTGCGCCCGAAATGTTCGTCCATAGTATAGCGCATACCCTCTTCAAGGCGCACCACCTCGACATTCTGGGTAACCATATCCAAACGGATATACGCGGGTATTCCGTTATGGCGGTTGTTTATCCACTTAATAAGGTCGCCGTAGAGTAGCGGCGTTACCCGCACGGGAGAATCCTGATAGTTTATCTGGGTGTAATCACTCGATACCTCAAACTGGCTTACCATATCGGAAAGCTCGCCCAGCTTGCGGTCGCCAAGCTTCTCGGCGCTCGCGCGGTCAAGCAGCGGTATCTGGTCAAAGCTTATCTCCTCAACGTCGTCTTTAAAGCTGCCCTCCGTTACCGTAAGAAGGTCGCGGTAGGCGCGCGCGCGAAGCAGCTCGCTCGAAAGTATCGTTCCCACGATAATAAAAATCAAGAAAAGCGCGCATATCGCGAGTGGTATTCTGCAATGATTTTTAACCGACTTGAAGAACTCGTCGCCACTCTTTATCTTCCATATTCCCGAGGTTATTATCGCTGTTACACAGTAAACCGCCGAGAGGATGAAAAAGAAGAAGTAGAAGCCTCTGCTTTGAAAGTTTATTGCGGGAAGCTCCAGATAGAATATCACGAAGCCCACAACGAGGGTAACGAGAAGGTTTATCAATGTTTTTTTGAAGCCGCCCCCCGCGTGCTTTTCGGTAACGTCAATTACCTTTTTTGCTTTATTCTCTGCCATTTAGTTTTCCTTTCCGATTATCTTTATTCCTGCGCTTGCGCCTATGCGCGTAGCGCCCGCTTTTATCATCTTAACCGCGTCCTCATAGCTGCGTATACCGCCAGAGGCTTTAACTCCCATATCTCCGCCGACCGCCTTTCGCATAAGCTCTACGTCCGCTTCGGTCGCGCCGCCTCCGCCGTAGCCCGTCGAGGTTTTTACGAACGCCGCGCCCGCGAGCTTCGCAAGGTGACAGACCTTTATCTTCTCCTTGTCGGTGAGCATAGCGGTTTCAATAATTACTTTAACCTTCGCGCGTCTTCCCGCCGCGCGGACAACGGCGCGAATATCCCTTTCGACGAGCAGCCATTCGCCCGCCTTCGCCGCGCCTATGTTTATGACCATATCCAGCTCTTTCGCGCCGTTTCTTACGGCGTTCTTCGCTTCAAAAGCCTTGCTTTCGGGCGTGGACGCGCCGAATGGAAACGCAATTACACAACAAGGGGTAACTATGCTTCCCCTTAACCGCTTCGCGGCAAAAGCAATATTCGCGGGATTTACGCAGACGCTCGCGAAGCCGTATCTTATCGCCTCGTCGCAGAGCTTTTCTATCTCGCTCGGCGTGGCGTCGGGCTTCAAAAGGGTATGGTCGATATATTTCGCGAGAGCCTCGCGCTCTATTTCGACCGCGGGGCTCCTATCATCCTTTTTGTTCACTTCTTCTCCTCCATAGAGCGCACCCTTTCCTCTAAAAGCGCCACCGCCTGCGTAAGCTTGCGGTTTTTATCGCTTATCTGCGAGACGATAGAGGTCAGCGACAGCAGAAGCATTATCGTAAAGCCCGAAAAGAGGAGAAATACCGCGTTTACAGGGTTTGACACGCCTATTAGCGCCGAGCCCTTAAATACAAGCTCGGGAAATATCAGGAACAGTATTAGAAACACTCCGCTTAAAATCCATAAAAGCGTGTATTTCAATATGAGCCGCTCTTTCTTTAACATATAGCCGAGCACGATAAAATAGATTACCAGCGCGACGGCAAGAAATATCCGTAAGCTCGCTTCCATAGCTATCTCCTTTTCTTGTTGAATGAAAGGCGCCCTAAGAGTATGGCAAGCGACACCTTGAACATATAGTAAGCGGAATTTAGCGGTCTTATCGAGGAGCTGCCGCCCTGACGCTCACGCATCTCTACAGGCGCCTCGCCCACCTTAAAGCCCGAAAGCACCGCCGACATTATCGCCTCCGGCTCGGGGTAATCCTGCGCGTAGTGGTTCGCGAAAAACGCTGAAAGCTCCCTTGAACAAGCACGGAAGCCGCTTGTCGCGTCGGTCATCTTCACCCCGCAGGTAATTCTCAATAAAAAGCAAAGAAATTTAATGCCCACCCGCCTCATAAATGAGGACCGAAAGCTGCTTTGCTCAAGAAAGCGCGAGCCGACGCACATATCAAGCTCGCCGCTCAGCACGCGCGCGGTAATAGCTTTTATATAATCGGGGCGGTGCTGTCCGTCGCCGTCAAGCTGAACGGTTACGTCGTAGCCCTTTTCGACGGCGTACTTATAGCCAGTCTGCACTCCGCCGCCTATTCCGAGGTTAACGGGTACGTTCACAAAGCTACAGCCGTTCTCTCGAAGCTTTTTCGCTGTGTCGTCTGTGGAGCAGTCGTTCACCACAACATAGTCGCATTCTGGGGCTTCCTTTTTAAGCTCGGCTATTACATCTAAAATAGCCTCGCTCTCGTTATAAGCGGGAATAATTACGAGTATCTTCATTCTTACCTCTTGTATTCCTTAATTGCCCTTTCAAGCAGGCTAACGAGCCTGTCTATCGTTTTATCTCTATTGAAATTTTCGTCGCAGAAGCGCCTTCCGTTTTCGCCGAGCGCCGCGAGCTTCGCCTTTGGCATAGCGGCTATTCTATCGACCGTTTCGACAAGAGCGTCCGCGTCCTCAGCTTTTACGGCAAAGCCGCAGTTCGCCTCTGTTACCGTTTCCGCGCCCGCGCCGTTTAAAAAGGCAATTACGGGCTTCTTTGCGTACATATAGGTTTGCACCTTTGCGGGCACCGTGAGGTTAAGAACCCCGCCGTCCTTTAAGGATACCAGCAGCGCGTCGCAAAGTTCCAAATATGACGGGACCTCGGCGCTGTCCACCCAGCCCGTAAAGACGAAGCTGTTTTCAAGTCTCTCTTTTCTTACAAGCTCTTTTATCGAGCTTAGCTCCGAGCCGTCACCGACAATAAGATATTTAACGCCGCTTTTACTCTTTTTCGCCGCCGCGACAAGGTTTTCAAGTCCCTGCGCCACGCCGACGTTCCCCGCAAAGCCTATTACGGTGTCGTTCTTCCTTAGTCCGAGAGCTTCTCTTGTTCTCCCGCCGCCCTCAAGCTCCAACGGCTCGGCGTAGTTCGGGAAGTACTCTATAGCGCTCGTTATACCCATATCTCGAAGCTTCTTTTCAAAGCCTCTCGAACTTATAAGGAACATATCCGCGCTTTTATATAGCCAGCGGCTTACGCCGCGCGTCACCCTCATAAAAAGGTTGTCCTTCTTATCCTCGGGGTATTTTAACAGAAGAAACATTGAATCGGGCCAGATATCAAGAAGAAACACCACGTTCGGTATCTTCATTCGCCGCGCGAATACCTTCGCGGGAAAAATCTTAGTTACGGGCGAATTGTTAAAAACGAACACCGCCTCGTAGTCGTTCTTTTTTAGTTTCGGAAGATGAAAAAGACTATTAAAGGCGAAGGATGCGCAGTTAAGCACCCAGCGAAGAGGCTTTCCGTTGCCGCGCTTAATTACTCCCACGCGCTCAACGCCCGCTCCCTCGTAGCTTTTTTCTCCGCGGTTGCGCCAAGAGTACCCCTCGAAAAACTCTCCGCCCGGCACGTTCGGAAGCGAGGTTAAAACGTCAACCGAGTGCCCCCGCTCGACAAGCCCCTTTACGATATCGTTTATTCGGAAGTTTTCGGGGTAAAAGTACTGCGAGACGACAAGAATCTTCATTTCTTCTTCCAGACAACCTCGTTGATTATTTTGACGTAGCTTTCAATTATCTTTACTACCTTTACCGAAACGTTGGTATCGGTATAGTCGGGCACCGACGCAAGCGGCTCTTTGTTTTCATACATTGCCACAGCAAGGTCAAGCGCCGAGATTATGTCATCCTCTTTTATTCCGCCTATAACCACCGTTCCCTTGTCGAGCACCTCGGGGCGCTCGGTGGAGGTTCTTATAAGCACCCCCGGGAAATCGAGCATTGCGCTCTCTTCTGAAAGCGTTCCCGAATCGGACAGAACACAATAGGCGTGCTTTTGCAGACAATTATAATCGAAGAAGCCGAACGGCTTTAGGTTCTTTACGTTCTTTTCAAAGACAAAGCCTCGGTCGGTTATACGCTTAAGACTTCTCGGGTGGGTCGAGTAGATAACGGGCATATTATACTTGTTTGCCACGGCGTTAAGCGCGTTCATAAGGGAGTAGAAGTTTTCCTCGATATCTATGTTTTCCTCTCTGTGAGCGGATACGAGGATATACTTCTTTTCTTCAAGCGAAAGCTGCTTTAATACGTCCGAGCCGTTTATCTTATCCTTATTCTTTTCAAGCACCTCGCGCATAGGCGAGCCCGTGACATAGATATGCTCCTTCTTTACTCCCTCGCTTAAAAGGTATCGACGGCTGTGCTCGGTGTAAGGAAGGTTTATGTCGCTTATGTGGTCAACAATGCGCCTATTTGTCTCCTCTGGCACATTCTGGTCGAAGCAGCGGTTGCCAGCCTCCATATGGAATATCGGAATTTTCAGTCTCTTCGCGCTGATTGCCGCAAGCGCCGAATTAGTATCGCCGAGAATAAGTATCGCGTCGGGCTTTTCCTTTTCAAGAATCTCGTAGCTCTTCGCTATTATGTTGCCCATCGTCTCACCGAGATTAGCCCCTACCGCGTCGAGATAGTAATCTGGCTCGCGCAGAGATAAATCCTCGAAAAAGATTTTATTTAGGGTGTAATCGTAGTTTTGACCCGTGTGGACGAGAATGTGGCTAAAGTACCTGTCGCAGCACTTTATAACCTCGGAAAGTCTTATAATCTCGGGACGGGTGCCGATAATAGTCATTACCTTTAATTTTGAAGCAGCCATTATACCTCCAACAAATAGGTATCGGGACGCGCGGGGTCAAACGGCTCGTTCGCCCAGATAACCGTAACCAGCTCTTCGCTGTTCGAAATATTCTTTATGCTGTGCGTGTAGCCAACGGGGATATCCACCACCGTGGGCTTACTTCCGCTAACCTTGTATTCGTAAACCGCGCTGTCGTCTACCCGTCTAAAGCAGATTGAGGCCTCGCCTTGAACTACTAAAAATTTCTCCACCTTCGTATGGTGCCAATGGTTTCCGCGCGTTATTCCGGGCGCAGTAGTGGAGATTGAGAACTGACCTGTACCGTCGGTTTTAAAGAATTCCGCAAAATGCCCACGCTCGTCGGCGTGCGTAGTAAGCGGATAGGAAAAGGCGTTAGTAGGAAGATAGCTTAAGTATGTTGAATAAAGCGCCTTGTCGAGCCCTGTAAGCTTTGGCATTACGAGCGTTTCGCGGCTGTCGTGAAACGCTTGTATCTTATACGCTATAGCTTGAAGCTTCTCTTCATAGGTAACGGGAACGTGGCAGTAGCCGTCCTCTTTTGCAGTCACCTTGCCGTTTATAGCCGCGATAATCGACGCTATTACGTCGTCGATATAAACAAGGGTCATTACCCTTTCCGGCGCGTTCACCTCTATAGGAAGCCCGTTCGCTATGTTATTGCAGAAGGTCGCGACGGCGCTGTTGTAGTTGGGTCTGCACCATTTGCCGAAGACATTCGGCAAGCGGAAGATATAAACGGGCGTTCTTTGCGCCTTAGAATAGGAAAAAACTATCTGCTCGCCTTGAAGCTTGCTGACGCCGTAAGGATTGTCAAGCTCCGCTTGAATAGAGGAGGTTACTATAACCGGGACGGCGTTTTTCAGCTCGCAAAGCGCGGTCAAAACCTCGCTCGTGAAATCTACGTTGCCCTCTTTAAATTCCCTTTCGTTCTGCGGACGGTTAACACCCGCGAGATGCACCACCACGTCGCAACGGGAAAGATAACCCTTTAAGGTGCGCTCGTCGGTATCGATATCAATAGGAAAAAGCTCGTACTCGTCGGGCAGGCGTCCGAGCTCAGCGCGAAGATTTCTTCCTATAAAGCCCTTCGCTCCCGTTATCGCAACCTTCTTCATTACACAAGCCCCTTGTCGCCGCTGTTGCCCTTCATCTCAAGCTGTGCCTTAACAAACGGAAGCTCGCGAAGTATCTCCTTAACACCCTCTACGTCAAGTAGCTCTTGGTTTGAGGTGTAGTCGTTTACCTCGCTCACGTCGGCGTTGCCGGTATCGGTATATTTTGCGTAGTTAAGGTCACGAGTATCATTAAAGATGCGGTAGAAGTTATCGACCCTTTCGGCGTGGATAATCTCCTCGCGCGAGATAAGCGTTTCGTGCTTCTTCTCGCCGTGGCGGGTACCGATAATTCTTATCTTACTGTCCTTCGCGTCGAAAAGCTCTATTACCGCCTGCGCGAGGTCTTTTATTGTAGAAGCGGGAGCCTTCGGTATAAAGGTCTCGCCTTGGTTTCCGTTAAGGAAGGCGTAAAGCACAAGGTCAACCGCCTCGTCAAGCGACATAAGGAAGCGGGTCATATCGGGGTCGGTTATCGTGATATCCTGCCCCTTCTTTATCTGGTTAACAAAGAGCGGAATAACCGAGCCACGGGACGCCATTACGTTACCGTAGCGGGTAATATTAAATACTGTGCCGTTGTCGCCGACGTTTCTTGCGAACGCTCTTACGACCTTTTCAGCCATCGACTTGCTGATACCCATAGCGTTAATGGGGTACACCGCCTTATCGGTGGAAAGCAGAACAAAACGCTTTACTCCGTTCGCGTATGCCGCTTTTATAGCGTTTTCGGTACCGAGTATATTTGTGCGAACCGCCTCCATAGGGAAGAACTCGCAGGAGGGCACCTGCTTAAGTGCCGCGGCGTGGAAAACATAGTCCACCCCGACCATAGCCTGATTAATGCTGTCGTAATCGCGCACATTTCCGATATAGAACTTAACCTTGTCGTTTTGCAGATTGGTTCGCATATCGTCCTGCTTCTTTTCGTCGCGGGAGAAGATGCGTATCTCCTTAAGCCCAGAATTCAGAAAGCGTCTTAGAACAGCGTTTCCGAAGGAACCTGTACCGCCCGTAATAAGAAGCGTCTTTCCGTCAAATTCACTTGATACCTTTTTGTCGATGTTAGCTACCAGCATTTTTTCTACCTCTCGTAATTGATTATAGTTCGAGTATTTTTACAGCTTCTCTGAAGGAGGGCTGCGCCTTGTCTTTTTCTGAAAGCAGCGGTTCCGTACCGAGTCCCGCCCAATCTATGCCAATATCGGGGTCGTCATACCTTATTCCAAGCTCGTCGCCCGGGGCATATAGCCGCGTGCATTTATAAACGAACTCCGCTTCGTCCGACAACACCAAAAATCCGTGCGCGAAGCCTTCAGGTATAAAAAACTGCTTCTTATTCTCCGCCGTAAGGGTCACGCCGTACCACTTTCCGAGGGTTTCGCTGCCCTTGCGCATATCCACCGCCACATCGTAAACCTCGCCGCTCACAACGCGCACAAGCTTTCCTTGCGGGTGCTTGACCTGCATATGAAGCCCGCGAAGCACCCCCTTAGTCGATTTCGACTGGTTGTCCTGAACAAAGGTAACGTCAATACCCGCGTTTTTAAAATCTTCGATATTGTAGGTCTCCATAAAATAACCGCGCTCATCTCCGAACGGCTCAACCTCTATTACTTTAAGCCCCTTTATGCCCGTTTCTACAAATTTAAATCTGCCCATATTCCACCTAATCCTTAGCCACCGCAAACACGGTGCCGAACATAATTTTTATATCTCCGAAGAAGCTGAAATTCTTAATATATTCAAGATTGTATTTCATCTTTTCGGGAAGAATCTCGCTAATGTAAATCTCGTCCGCGCGTTCCCCCGCGTCCTTTAAAAGCAAAGCCTCGTCCTTATAGGCTATACTTGCGGGTGACGTAACGCCCGCACGCATTAAAAGGGTCGCGTTCATCTCCGAATTATACGCGTCAACATATTTTTTCACCTCGGGACGGGTTCCCACGAAGGTCATATCTCCTATAAGCACATTAATTAGCTGTGGTACCTCGTCGAGCCGCGTTCTTCTGAGCCACGCGCCGGTTTTCGTTATTCTGCTGTCCGCGTCCACCGTGACAAGCGGGCCCTTTTTATCCGCGCCGTCAACCATAGTGCGAAACTTGAATATCCGAAACTCGCGCATATTTTCAGTAACCCTCGTCTGTCTGAAAAAGACAGGTCCGTGGCTATCAAGCTTTATCGCTACGGCAATCGCGGCAAATAGAGGACTGGAAAGCGCAAGCATAACAAAGCTTACGAATATATCAAACGCTCGCTTAAAGAAGAGCGAGCCGCGCCGTTTATCAAGAATATCAAAGTACCTCTTTACGTCGTCGTTACGCATAGCGTAGGGTAAATCGAAAAAACTTCTTTTCATAGGCTAAAGAACGCACGCGTCGATAGCGTCAAGGAAGGTCTTCGCGGTGAAGTCTATCTGTTCGTCGCTAAGCAGCGTATGAAGCGGAAGGGTTATCTCGTTAGAATAAAAATCGTAGGCATTCGGGAAATCCTTAATGTCAAAGCCGAGGTTTTTATATGCGGAAAGCAGAGGTAACGGCTTGTAATGAACATTCGCCGCAACTCCGTTTTCAGCCATTCGAGTAATTATTTCGTTTCTCTGCTCAATAGTAATCCCCTCAACGCGGGTAATATATAGGTGATGGCTTCCGAAAAACGCGCCGTTTCTACTGTCGTCTTCGTGTGAAATCGGTTTAACCCTTGTTGCCTCAAAAAGCGCGTTGTACCGCTTCACCATCTCTACGCGGCGTTCGATAAGCCCGCCGTACCGCTCAAGCTGAGCGAGACCCACCGCCGCCATCAAGTCTGGCATATTGCACTTGTAGCCGGGGAACGCTATGTCGTATTCCCACGCGCCGAGCTTCACCTTCGCAAGCGCGTCCTTGTTCTGTCCGTGAAGGGAATAGAGCATAAACTCTTTATAAATCTCGTCCGCGGATACGCCGCCCACGTCGTCGAAGCAGACCGCTCCGCCCTCGGCTGTCGTAAGGTTCTTTACCGCGTGGAAGGAGTAGCAGGCGAAATCCGCGCAACTCGCCACGCTCCTTCCTTTGTAGTTCGCGCCAAGCGAATGTGCGCAGTCGGAAACGACCGCTATTCGCCCAAGACCCTTTTGAATTGCGCTTTTAGGCTTAAAAAGATTTCTTTTCTTTTCTACAATCGCTTTTATAGTGTCGTAATCAGCGGGTATTCCTCCCACGTCCACGGGGATAATTGCCTTTGTTCTTTCAGTTATTGCCTCTTCAAGCGCCTTCATAGACATAAAAACGCTGTCCTTCTCGGTATCGACAAGGACTATCTTCGCGCCGACGTGGTCTATTACCGCGGCGGAGGCTGTAAAGGTGTAGGCGCTGGTTATTACCTCGTCGCCCGCGCCTATGCCGAGTATACGAAGAGAAAGCTCCATTGCCGCCGTAGCGGAGGAAAGACACGCGGTTTTTTTCGCGCCGCAGTATTCCGAAAGCTTTTCCTCGAACAGCTTCGTTTTAGGTCCCGTCGTTATCCAGCCCGAGCGCAGAACCTCGCTTACATATTCTATTTCGTTACCCGACATATCGGGAGGAGAGAAGGGCACCTTCATTAATAGTAGACCTCCTCGCCGTTATTAGCGTTTTCTTCGTGCTTAAAGGTCGGCACCATATCTATAATCATTTTCACTACCGTCCTGCGGTCGTTTCCGTAAGCCGTAGCCTTAAGCTCAGCTAAGCGCTCAAAGAATTTATCCTTATCAATGTCGCCCGGGTTCCCGATAAATATCTTCTTCTCGTCCGTCTCGGTTATCCCCTCCTCGGACAAAAGCAGCTCTTCGTAAAGCTTTTCGCCGGGTCGAAGCCCCGTAAACGTTATCGGAATATCCTTGTACGGCATAAAGCCCGCAAGCCTTATAAGGTTTTCGGCAAGCTCAAGAATCTTCACCTGATGTCCCATATCAAGAACGAAAACCTCGCCGCCCTTTGCCATTTCGCCCGCCGTTATAACAAGGCTTACCGCCTCAGAAATAGTCATAAAGTAGCGAACAATATCGGGGTGGGTGACGGTAACAGGTCCGCCGTTCGCAATCTGCTCCTTAAACAGCGGAATAACCGAGCCGTTAGAGCCGAGAACGTTGCCGAACCTTACGGCGACGAACCGAGTTTTACTCGTCTTAGCCATAGCCTGAATAATCATCTCGCAGACACGCTTTGTCGCGCCCATTATGCTTGTGGGGTTAACTGCTTTGTCTGTGGAAATAAGCACAAACGCACCCGCGCCGTATCGGTCGGCGCACTGCGCCACGTTATAGGTTCCGAAGACGTTGTTTTTAACCGCTTCCTCTGGGCTTGTTTCCATAAGCGGAACGTGCTTATGCGCCGCGGCGTGGAAGACGATATTAGGCTTAGTCTCAGCGAAGAGCGCGTCCATCTTTTTGCTGTCGCGCACAGAGGCAACGCGCACGTCAAGCTTCAGCTTATCGCCGTAGCGCCTTTTTAGCTCCTGCTCCACGTCGTACTCGCTGTTCTCGTATATATCCACCATTACGAGCTTTTTAGGACCGCTCGCGGCTATCTGGCGGCAAAGCTCGCTGCCTATTGAGCCGCCCGCGCCCGTGACGAGCACCGTCTTGCCCTTAATATGCTTAAAGGTTTTCTCCTCTTCAAGGTTAATCTCGTCGCGCCCAAGAAGGTCCTCTACCTTAACGTCGCGGACGCGGGAAAGAAGGTCCTTGCCGTCGGAGATAAGCTTGCATATATCGGGTAGCAGTCGCATATTGCACGCGGTCTTGGAGCAGATATTGAGAACGCGTCTCTTCTCCGCCTCTTCCGCCGCGGGTATGGCTATAATTATTGTGTCTATGTCGCACTGGGTAACGAGGTTCGGTATATCCCTCGTCGCGCCCATTATCTTTATGCCCATAATCGTCCTGCCGATTTTCTGCGGGTTGTCGTCCACGGCGCAGACGATATTGTAATCGGTAGCGGAATCTCGGAAGATTTCGTGAAGCAGCGTAGACGCCGCGTCACCCGCGCCAACGACGAGCACACGCTTTCTTTGCTTGCCCGCGTTAGTTATCTGGGTGTTGCGAAGCATACGGTAGGTAAGGCGGGTATAAAGGGTAATTGATGTAGCGAAAAGCGCGCTCATAAAGTAGACGGAAACAGGTATGCGGCGCTCGACGTAAACAATAAGCGTAAGAATAATAAACGCCGAAATAGAGATTACCGACGCGAGCACGCAACGGAAAAACTCATAAATCTCGGCGTATCTCCAAAGACTGTCGTACATACCCATAAGGACGTAGACGATAAGAAAACAAAGCACAAACAGCACACAGCTGGAGAATAAAAGGCTTCTATATTCGTAAATTGAGGTTCTGCCAGAAATAAGAATCCATGTAATTAAATACGCAACCGTAATACAAAGGATATCGAAGAATATCAATATTCCCTTACGGTTGCGCTGTATAAACTTCTGTGTGGCTTCCTTCATAATTCGTCCTATATATAAACAAAGATATTTTTACTTATTATCTTTAATATTATACTTTTTATATGCAAAATAATCAACAGCAAATATGGCGGAGTGCCTTGCCCCGCCATACTATATCTTCTTATGCGTCGTAGCTTATCGAGTTTTTGCCGAAATTGCGGTTATAGTAAGGGTCGCCGCCCTCCTCATAGTAGGAAGGCCACTTGTTTTTAAGTAGCGCCTTCTCCCGCTCCATACGCTCCTTCTTTGCACCCGTTTTGTCATAGCCTCGGCTTACCGATTCATAATGGTACGCCTCCGCGACGGGGTTAAAGACCACAAGGTAGCCCTTTTCGCGTATTTTTAAGCACAAATCCACGTCGTTGAAGGATACGGCAAGCTCCTCGTCAAAGCCGCCGACCTCGTCGAACACGTTAGCCCGTACCATTAAGCACGCGGCGGTGCAAGCGGACATATCGGAGGCTATAGCAAGACGGCTCATATACCCCTCATGCTCACGCGGGAATAGCGGGCAGAGGTTCGCCGCGCTGCCGCAGACGCCCATGGCTATTCCGCCGTGCTGAACGGTGTCGTTCGGGTATAAAAGCTTAATTCCGCAAGCGCCCACGTCCTCGCGCTGGGTGAACATCACCATCTCCTCAAGCCATTCGGGCGTAATAACCTCAATATCATTATTGAGGAATAAAAGGTGCTTTCCCTTCGCGAAGCCTCTCGCAAAGTTGTTGAGCCGCGAGAAGTTGAACGGCTCGCCGTTTCTGTCGTAGCTTACTACCGAAACGTTTTTTATGCCCTTAAGGCTCTCGTAATACTCAAAGGTCTCCGCCTTTTTACTGTTATTTTCAAGGATGATTATTTCGAAATTCTTATAGCTGCTTTTATCAATAATTGAACTTACGCAACGCTTTAGCACGCTCATATTGTCGCAGGAAGGAATAATAATCGAAACAAGAGGGCTGCCCTTTATTTCATAGATAACCCTCATCATAGGTACCGCTCTTGAATAAACGACCTCGCCCTTTAAGCCGACCCGCTTCAGGTGCGCTTCGACCGAGCGGCGCGCCGCCTCGTAGGCGTAGGGCTTCGCGGAGATATCGTCCGCGACCGAGCCTCTGTGTATGCGCCAATAGTATATGGGCTTTGAAATGTGGTGTATTTTCTTAGCGTTCTCGGTTATTCTTAAGGTGAAATCGTAATCCTCGCTGCCGTCATAGGCCTTGTCGTAAAGCCCCGCCTTGTCCGCGAGGGTTCTTTTTATTACCGAAAGGTGGCAGATGTAGTTGCACCCGCGAAGAAAATCGGGCGAAAAATCGGGCTTAAAATGCATTGAGCGACTGTCAGAGGGCTTATTTATAAAGGTCGCCTCGTCCGAATATATGAAGTCCGCGCCCGTCTCGTTTATAGCCTCGGCAACGTCGTAAAGGGCGGTTTCGGAAAGCAGGTCGTCGTGGTCGAGAAGACAGAAATAATCACCCTTCGACATCTCCACGGCGGCGTTACGGTTACCCGCTATCCCCCCGTTTTCGGTAAGCTTTTTGTACTTTATCCGCGCGTCCTTTTCGGCGTATTCTCGAACCACCTCGCCTACTCTGTCGTGCTCCGCGTCGCTTCCGTCCGCAAAGCAAAGCTCAAAGCTTTTATAGCTGTTCGCCGTAACCGATTCGATTAGCTCGCGCAGAAACCTTTCGTTCGTGTTATAAAGCGGCACGCATACGCTTATAAGCGGCATAAAAGGGAAAACCTTAGCCTCCTGCTCGGCACGCTTTTCGGGCGTGAGATAGAAGTCCTTCTTTATCTGCTTAAGCTTAAAATAGCGCCGCGTAACGTATTTCGCCGCGAAGATTGTCTGGCGAAAGCCCTCGTTCTTGAGCATACGCACAGCCTTATAGCCATATTTAAAAAGCGGGTTGCCGTTCGCCCACGCGGGCACGGGCTTTGAGCCTTTATCCATATCGTTCACGCCCCTCAATGAAGTCTTAGATGATTTTAGCACAAAGATGGGAAATAAACAATAAAGGGCGGTAGATACTAAAGCAAAGCCGCCGACCAAATGGTCGGCGGCTTCTTTGTTCGCGCGGGTAAATAAATACTTAAAGAATAATACATACTAAGCCGTTGCAGCCGTCGTTTATTACCCGCTCAAGCG
>CAYWJF010000035.1:0-10248 GCA_964458545.1 uncultured Oscillospiraceae bacterium
TGAGCGAAGCCGAAGCCGTGGCAAAGGAGGCGCTTTCGCTTTCAACACAAGGCGAGGTGGAGAAGCTTGTTTGGGAAGGTTCAAGAATATAGTTTAATAAAAAGACCTTCGCATACGCGAAGGTCTTTTTTACTTGCTAACGATTCAAAGCTTAAAGAAAAGCAGATATACTGTTTTCTGCTGTAAACTATACCGTCTCGGTGCCGCAGTCGGCACAGAATTTTCCGTTTGTCATCTTCCTGCATTTCGGGCAGAAGCGGTCGCCTGTCTCGGCTGCCGCAGCGGGAACGGCGCTTGCGGGTGCTGTCGGCGTCGCGCCGAACTGCTGCGCCATCTGCATACCCATAGCCATCTGCGCGCCCATAGCCGCCATATTGTTGCCGTCGCCATCTTCCATACCGTCCGCCATGGCGATTGTCGCGTACTTCGCCGTGTCCTGTACGAAGGACTGCCCCGCGACCTTCTCCGCCATCTTCTGTATCTCCTCGGGGTAGTTGACGCTTATTATGTTAAGGTCGCGAACGCCGAGACCGATATCGAACATCTCTTTGTCAAGCTCTTCGCACATCTTTTTACTGAGCGTGCGGTTATTAGCCTGAATGGCAACGAGAGCGTTAAGCCCTATCGTCTGTTGTCCGCCGAGGACCGCCTCGCTGATTATGCCGTCAAGCTCGCCGAGTATACGGTTAGCTACGTCCGCGAGGGTGTAGGTCGTCTTTATGCCCGCTATCTTGTCGATAAACTTAAGGTAATCGCGGAACTCTATTACGAGGTTTCCGTTCATTCCTACAGGAATACCCGAGGGCACTTCCGTTGTGGGTATCATTATACGCTGGCGTGTGCCCCAGTTTAGCACCATCTCCTTCGCGTTCACGAAGTAGATATCGGTGCGAATACCAGAATCCTTCTTAAGCTCGAAGAAGCTTTTAATTGTGGTAAGGAAGGGGATAATCTCGGTGTCTATATCGAAGTTGCCGGGGTTTTCGAACACGCCCTCGATAGCGCCGTTATAGTAGAATATCGCCTTTTGTCCCGCGCGGACAATTAGAGTAGAGCCGCGCTTAAGCTCGTTATTGCCCCACTTGTAAAAGAGTATATCGTCGCGGTACTCGTTCCACTCTATCGTGTCCTTGCGCTGATTGAAAAAACTCATTTATTACACCTCTGAAAAATAGATATAATACTCCCGCCGTGTAGGCGGCGGGAGCGTTTGCTTTAAAGTTTATTTACCGAGTGAGGATTTAAGAGCGGCAAGCTCTGCGTCCACGTCGGCGCTCGCAACGTCCTCAGAGACGTTGTATTTGTCCATAAGGGTATTAATGTCGTAGTTCTCGTCAAGCTCCTTATTGAGGGAAGCCTTAGCGTCGATAGAGTCTATTCTCTTCTGAACAGCATCCGCGAGGTGGTCATATTCGGTTACGCCGCCCGCCATAGAGGAAATCTTCTCGGAGAGCTCTGCCATCTTTTCGCTTTGCTCGGCAACGGCAAGCTTGCTCTTAAGCTCGCCCAGCTTTTCCTGAGCGTCGCCGATATCGCCGACGAGCTTCTTTGTAAGCTGACGCATACGGTCGGAATTAACCTTAGCCTGCGCGTAAGCGGTCTCGGCGTCTGCCTTTTTAGAAGCAGCCTTTGCCTTGCCCTCGAGGAACTTCTTCGCGTCCTCGTCGTTTCCTGCGAGAACAGCCTGCTCGGCGTATTTCGCAAGCTTTACTATCTCGCTGTCAAGGTCGGTTATCTTGCGCGCCGCAGCCATCTCGTCGGCTATAACGCCCGCTGTTTCTGCCTTAACTTCGTCAAGGTTCTGCTTTGCCTTGCGGATATACTCCTCAAGAATTATATCTGCGTTCTTCGCCTCTACCTTTTCGAGAAGCGAATTGATGTTAGCGCTCATTATGTCCGCGAATCTTGAAAGAATTCCCATTATTGTAATATCCTCCGTGAATAAAATTTGTAATCTAATTATATATAAAAGCAAGAACAATAAACAATGATAAATATTCACAATCTTTAGCCTTGTTTCTTTACAAAGGTTATAGATTATTATATGATATTCTAAACGGAACAAGCGGCAGAGTATGCCGAAATATGTTAAAGCGGGAAAATTTATGAATTATTGCAGCATCTGCGGTAAAGAGTTACCCGAGGGTCTATCGGTTTGCCCCGACCACGAGCCGAACGCGGTAGCGGAGCAAGCGAAGGACAAAAGGGTACCGAGTGAAAAACCCAAAAAGAAAAAGAAGAAATCCTCGAAGGCGAGGTTTGACTTTGACGCGGCTGTGCGTAAGGCGGACGAGCTTTTTGAGGGTATTGAGATAGGTGACTCTATTTTCGGCGAGGAGGTGAAGCCGAAGACGGTGCTTTCGCGCGAAAAGGAGATAAAAGCTGAGGACAAGGTCGGCTTTTCAGTAGAAGAGTTACTTAAAAAAGCGGAAAAGGAAACAGAAAAGCCCGCTGAACGTTCCACAGTAGATAGTAAACCAGTACTTTTGAGTAAAGCGGTTTTCGAGACAAGCAGGGTGTCCGAGCCGCCTCTTAACGCTGAGAAACCAGCAAGGAAAACAGCGGAAACGGAAGAAAAACCGAAACCCGCCGAAAAGCTCGCCGAAGAGAAGTCTACTAATGAGAAAAAGCCCTTTGTCGAGCAGAGCGACCTCAATATTTTGGTCGAAAAGAAGAACGATAGTGAAGTAAGCGAGAAGGTGCTTCGCCTTTTCGAGCCGCTTGAAGAGGAAGCCGAGGAGAAGCTCCAAAAGCCGACGAAAGAGATTAAGCATAAGCTGTTTACAAAGAAGGAAGCCGAGAAGAAAACGGTTAACGAAGAACCTACTGTTATAGAGGTTAGCGAAAAGCCGTCAAAGGAGAAAGTCACACTCGGCGAGCGGCTATCAGCGCTTTTTAAGAACACAAAAAAGCTGTTTTTTGAAGACACGGAGCAGCCTTCAGAGTCAAGCGACGAGAATTTAGCCGCAACAGCGGAAAAAGAGCCGAAGACTGAAGACGGCAAAAAAACAGTCAAAGACTCAAAGCCAACAGAAGCTAATAAGACCGAAGCGGCGGACGAAAACAATGAAAAAAGTGAAAGCGCCGACGCGACGCTATTTGACCTTGACGTTAAGGACGAGAAGGTAAAGCTAACCGCAAAGAAGCGCGAGCGCGAGGGTATACTTGAGCGGGAGCTTGAAGAGAAGGAGGGCGACGAGGAGCAGGACAAGCGCTACGGGAAAGCCGTAATAACTGCGGCGGCGGTGATAGTCGCGCTGCTTGTCGGGCTTTTTGTTTACGCCGCGGCTACGGCGGCAAAGGGCGAGCCGATAGAAACGGGCGGTGTAATGCTTGAGTATCTTACGGGTGAGTGGATAAGCGAAAGATACTCCTACGAAGAGGACGGCACGGTGTTATGTCGCGAGCTGTTAACGGTGAACGAGGACGAAACCTTTAAGATGGTTTATTACATAGACGACGGAAACAACAGCGAGGGTTATCTTGACGGAACGTGGAAGATACGCGAGCAGATGAGCGGCATTGTCGCCTTTGACGAGAACGACAGTAGCGTGCATCTACGCTTCTCGCAAAATGGTCAGAATCAGGAATATGTGCGTTACCTCTTAAATACCACCGACGAGACAATGACGCTTCGGGAATACTACAACAAGGCAAAAACCGACTTCTTTGACGTGGGATTTACTAAGATACAGTAAGAAACATTCAAAATAAAGCACCCGCCTCATTTCAGCTACGCGCTGTAATGAGACGGGTGTATTTGTTTACTTTGGCAAAGTATAGCGGATTATTTCTGCGCGTCTGTGTTGCGGATATCGACCCGCTTGATTTTTCCGCTAATCGTCTTAGGAAGCTCGCTTACGAACTCTATCGCGCGCGGATACTTATACGGCGCGGTGAGGCTTTTAACATAGTTTTGGATATCCTTTTTAAGCTCCTCGCTCGCTTCGTAGCCCTTAGCGAGCACAATCGTCGCTTTAACGAGCTGACCGCGAAGCTCGTCAGGAATACCCGTTACGGCACATTCAAGGACCGACGGGTGCTCCATAAGGACGCTCTCAATCTCAAACGGACTAATGCGGTAGCCGCTCGATTTGATAAGGTCGTCGCTTCTTCCGACAAACCAGTAATAGCCGTCCTCGTCCTGCCACGCGGTGTCGCCCGTGTGGTAGTAGCCGTCGTGCCACGCCGCTTTTGTCGCCTCGGGGTCGTTGAAATATTCGTTGAACATACCAACGGGCTTGCCGTTCTTAGTAGAAATGCAGATTTCTCCGACCATACCCGTTTCAACGGGCTCGCAGTTCTCGTCAAGCAGATACAGCTCATATTGTGGGCTTGGCTTGCCCATTGAGCCGACCTTGTTCTTTGAGTTTACGGGGTTACAGATAGTAAGCGTGGTCTCCGTTTGACCGAAGCCCTCCATAATTCGAAGCCCCGTAGCTTCAAGGAAGCGGTTATAAACCTCGGGGTTAAGCGCCTCGCCAGCCGTGCAGGCGTATTTAAGCGCCGAGAGGTCGTATTTACTGAAATCCTCGTGAATCATAAAGCGGTACATAGTAGGCGGCGCGCAGAAGGTTGTAATCTTGTTGTCCGCGATAACCGACAGAATATCGTCCGCGTGAAATTTTTCAAAATCGTAAACAAAGATACAGGTTTCGGCAAACCACTGACCGTAAAGCTTGCCCCACGCCGCCTTGCCCCAGCCCGTATCGGAGATAGTTAGATGTATTCCGTCGCGTGAGCAGTTGTGCCAATTCGCGCCCGTCATTATATGTCCGATGGAATAGGTGTGCGCGTGTGCTGCGATTTTTGGGTAGCTCGTGGTGCCAGAGGTGAAGTACATAAGCATAATCTCGTCTGCTTTGGTTTCCTCGGCGCCCGTTCTTCTCTCAAATACGTCCGACGCCTCGGCACAGCCCTTGTCGTAATCGAGCCAACCCTCGCGCGAGCCTTTAGCCATAATTCTAAACTTAAGCGTTTCGCTTTCCGCGACCGATTCATCCACGGCGTTAGATACGTCGCCGTCGCTTGTGCAGACTATCGCCTTTACGCCCGCCTTATTGAAACGGTAGACAAGGTCTTTTTTGGTGAGCTGGAAGGTGGCGGGCACGGCGACCGCGCCGAGCTTGCAAAGCCCCATCATTGCCGTCCAGAACTGGTAGTGACGCTTAAGGATAAGCATAACGACGTCGCCCTTTTTAATGCCAAGCGAGGCAAAATAGTTCGCCGCCTTGTTGCTGTCGCGCGAAATATCCGAAAAGCTGTATTCGTGCCGTTCCTTCTCGTTGGAAAGGTGTATCATCGCCGTCTTTTCGGGGTAGCGGCGGGCAAGCTCGTCAACCACGTCGAAGGCAAAATTAAAGTTTTCGGGGTAATGAAAGCTGATTGCGCTGATTACTCCGTTCTCGTCAAAGGTTTCGGTTACATATTCCTTGTAGATAGGCTCCATAGTTTCATCCTCATAAAATAAAAAAGCTTCGTCCCTATTTGGGACGAAGACGTATCTCCGCGGTACCACCCAAGTTACCCGAAAAACGGGTCGCTCGTCTGCGTTAAATAAACGCGTCCCCGATAACGGCGGGGCGCCGTTTCTGTTTACTTGCCTTGGCGTTTAACAAAAAAGCTCGGGGGTGATGCGTAAGGCTCGCGAAGCGCCGCCTTTCACCGAATAGCGGCTCTCTGTCAGCTTGTAAGAAACCCACTTGTCCCCGTCAATGCCGATACAATATGTATGTGTAAGAAATAATATATTACTTTTCACAAAAAGTCAACCGAATTCAGATTAAGTTTGGAGGGGGAATAACACCGAAATTCCGAAGAAGACAGAAGATAACCGCGACAAATATAATAATAAGCGAGCAGATGAGAAAATATTTAAACGTTTTATTCTTTTTATTTACCGCGTTAACCAGCTCGTGAAGCATAACAAAAAGCATAAACAGCGCTAACATAAGCGGCACGGGGTTTAATAGAAGCGACCGCAAAAACTGAAAGTTTACTATCGCGAGCATAGCGCGCGTTGCGCCGCAGGTTAAGCAGTAACCGCCCGTAATAAGGTTAAAAGGGCAGGGTGGGAAGCGAAGTCCAAGCTTATAGAAAACAAGGGCAATAAGGAAAAAGCCGAACGCGGCGGCTATGTGGATAACCAGCAGCGTGCGGCTTCTTTTATCGCTTTTTAAAAGTTCCTTTACCCGCTTAGAGCGAGGCATAGTACTCTTCCATAATGCTATTATAGGTGCTCATAAATTCGGGGTCGTCCATAACCATAACGTAAGCAATTGTCATATAAAGTCCAAGAAGTGCGCCTACGCCGCCGAGGCAAAGACCGACGATAGCGAGGGTTTTCTTGTTGCTCTTAAGTCCAATTATTCCGAAGACAACGCCGAGTATTGAGAAGAGTAGACCTACAGGTCCGAAGACGCAGCAGATAACGCCGAGTATGCCGCAGATAAGCGAGGTTATACCCGCCCAATCCTTAGAGCTGTCACCTAAAAGCTGGGGAGACATAGGCATCTGGTAGCTTGTGTAGCTGGTCTGCGCGGGAGCTGTGGGCTGACTTTGCGTATAGACGGGGAAGGTTTTCGCTGTTTCGGCGGGCGTTTCCTCCGTATAGGTGAAGACGGGCTCTGCGCCGGTGGCGGGAGCGTCCGCTATAAACTTCGCGCCGCAAGAGGAGCAGTAAAGAGCGTCATCGGGGTTTTTAGTGCCGCAGGTTGAACATTTCATTTTATTTTCTCCTAATTTTTATAGCTGTTTAATGGCGGCGACAATCCGTTCAGCCGCTTCCTTTGTGCTGTCATATGAGCCAAAGGAGGTAAGCCTACAGTAGCCCTCGCCGTTTTTACCGAAGCCCGCGCCCGGCGTGCAGACGACGTTCGCCTTATTGAGAAGAAGGTCGAACATCTCCCACGATTTGAGCGCGCCGCAGGAAAACCAGATATAGGGCGAATTTTTGCCGCCGAAATACTTCACACCCGCTTCGTCGAGAGCCTTTCCGAGAAGTGCGGCGTTATTTTTATAATAAGCTATATTTTTGTCGATTTCAAGAGTTCCTTTTTCGGAAAACACCGCCTCGGCGGCGCGCTGTACTATGTAAGGCGTGCCGTTGTACTTCGCCGCCGCTCGGCGAAGCCATAAATCGCGAAGCGAAACGCCGTCGCGAACAAGAGTGGAGGGTATTACCGTGTAGCCACAGCGCACGCCCGTAAAGCCCGCTGTTTTCGAGAAGGAGCAAAGCTCTATGGCGCAGCTTTTAGCGCCGTCTATTTCGAATATACTGTGAGGACAGCTTTTGTCACCTATAAACCGCTCATACGCCGCGTCGAAGAGTATAACCGCGCCGCAGTCGTTTGCGTAATCGACCCACGCCTTAAGCCCTTCTTTTGTATAGACCGCGCCCGTGGGGTTGTTCGGCGAGCAAATATAGACAATATCCGCTTTATATTCGGGCGGCGCAGGAAGGAAGCCGTTTTCCTCGTTTCCGCTTACGAATTTAATGCGGTTGCCTTTAATTACGTTAGCGTCAACGTAGGCGGGATAGACGGGGTCGGGAATAACTACCTCACAGCCGTCCGAAAAGAGGTCGAGAATAGAGCCAGAATCGTTCTTCGCGCCGTCGCTTACGAAGATTTCATCAATGCCGAGCGAAACGCCGTAGCCCTTGTAATAATCCGCAAGCGCTTTTCGAAGGAATTCATAGCCCTCGTAAGGACCATAGCCGCGGAAGGTTTCCTCGCTGCCCATCTCGGCGGTTGCTTTCTCCATTGCCGAAATTACGCTCGGCGCTATAGGGAGCGTTACGTCCCCTATTCCCATACTTATTATGCTATTATTCGGGTGCTCCTCTTTGTATTTTGCCACCCGCTCGCCTATCTCGGCGAAAAGATAGCTTTTTACAAGCTTTCCGTAGTTTTCGTTTACCATAGCAGTTCCTCTCTATATTTCTATCTCGCCCGTGAAAACGGTTGCCGCCGCCCCTGTCATTGTGACCGTGCCGTTGGGCTCGTAATTAATAATAAGCTCTCCGCCGCGAAGGGCTACGGTTATGTCAGCGGAATAATCACAGTAGCCGCGAAGCACCGCCGCTACCGCCGTGGCGCAAGCGCCCGTGCCGCAAGCGAGCGTTTCGCCAGAGCCGCGCTCCCATACCCGCATTTTTATGTGGTTTTTTGAAACAACCGAAACAAATTCGGTGTTTACCTTGTCGGGAAAAAGCGGGTGATTTTCAAAAGACGGACCGATAGCGGGCAAATCAATTATGTCGGGGTCATCCACGAAGATAACGGCGTGGGGGTTACCCATAGAAACGCAGGTTGCTTGATATTCGCGCCCCGAAATTTCAACGGGAACGCTCCTGCTGTCTCCCTCGTATAAAACGGGTATCTCCTTGCAGTCAAGTATGGCTTTTCCCATATCTACCGACGCGCCCGTTGCTTTTTTGTCAGCGCCGATAGACATTATTAGCGTTTTTATTCCGCTTCTTGTTTCCACGGTGACGGTCTCACTCTTCGCGTAGCCGTTATCGAACAGATACTTTCCTACGCACCGAACTCCGTTGCCGCACATTTTCCCCGCCGAGCCGTCAAGGTTATACATATCCATAAAGCCGTCGGCTCTATCGCTTTTCCGTATAAATATTACGCCGTCGCCGCCTATTCCGAAGCGCCTGTCGGACAGAAAGGCTATCTGCTTAGCGGTGAGGCGGATATCGTTTTTAAAACAGTCAATATAGATGTAATCGTTGCCTATTCCCTGCATCTTTGTGAATTCTATCTTCATAAATTCACCCCTTAAAGTCACTTTCAATTGAGTATAACATTATTTTTGCGACAAAGACAATATTTTGTGGTATATTTATGAGTATGAAAAATGACAACGATTTAATTAATACAACAGAAGAAAAGCCCGAACGCGCCGTGGTGGTAGCCGTGGACAGCGGTGAATACGACGTGGAAGCGTCGCTTTTTGAGATGCGTGCGCTATGCGAAACGGCGGGCGCCGAGGTTATTGCCGAGGTTGTTCAGCGCCGAGAGCGCGCCGACAACGCCTCCTTTTTAGGCGCGGGAAAGCTTGAGGAAACCCGCGAGCTTTGTGAAAGGCTTGACGCTGAGCTTGTTATTGCCGACGCGGAGCTTACGGCGGTAAAACAGCGCAATATGGAGAATGCCCTCGGCGTGGACGTAATAGACAGAACGACGCTGATACTCGATATCTTCGCGCGCTCGGCTAAGACGGCGGAGGGAAAGCTTCAAGTGGAGCTCGCTCAGCTTAACTACCGTCTTCCGCGCTTAACAGGCGCGGGCGTTTCCCTTTCAAGGATAGGCGGAAGCGCTTCGGGCGGAAGCGGCGGCAGAATAGGTACGCGTGGACCGGGCGAAACAAAGCTTGAAAACGATAAAAGATATATTCGAGGAAGGATAGCTATATTAAAAGAACGCCTACGCGATATGGAGGCGCAAAGAAAGGTAGCGAGAGGGCGGCGCGAGAAGTCGGGCACACCCGTGGTATCGCTCGTCGGTTACACGAACGTAGGGAAATCAACCCTTCTTAATTCGCTTACGGGTTCGGATGTTTTAAGCGAGAATAAGCTTTTCGCGACTCTCGACCCTACCGCGCGAAAGCTTTCGGTGGGCGACCTACAGCAGATTATCCTCGTTGACACCGTCGGCTTCGTAAGTCGTCTTCCGCACAACCTTGTAGAGGCGTTTAAATCCACCCTTGAGGAGATAAAATATTCTGATTTAATAATCAAGGTACTCGACGCGTCGAGCGATAGCTTTGCAGAGCAAAGCCGAATAACCGACGAGGTTATAGGCGAGCTCGGCTGCTCGGATATTCCCGTAATAACCGTATTCAACAAATGCGATATGCTGGAAACCTTCGCGGCGTTGCCGGGACTTGCCGTTTCCGCGAAGACAGGTAAGGGGCTCGACGAGTTACTAACGCTTATCTCAAAAAAGCTGTCCGAAAGGGTAATTCGTTGCATAGTGGAGCTGCCGTTCGATAAGCTTTCGCTTGCCGCCTTTATCCGCGAGCACGGCAATGTGCTTTCTGAGGAGTATACTGAAAAGGGCGCAGTAATTAGAGCGACTATAGAGCGCGCGGCATACGCAAGGATTGAAGAATATGTTATTGGCACATAACAAATAGGGCATAGCCCTATTTGTATTGGAAGAAGCGCCCGATTTGGGCGCTTCTTCACTTTATGAAAACCTCTACAGAATTAGTTGCTTGCACCGTGCCTTCGCT